>CAYRZM010000057.1:0-17065 GCA_964428685.1 uncultured Devosia sp.
GCCGGCATCCTCGTCCGCCTGCTCGCGCCGCACCTCGGCGACAAGCACGACGAGCCACCCGTGCTCGCCCTCTCCCAGGACGGCGCCCATGTCGTGCCGCTGCTCGGCGGCCACCACGGCGGCAACCGCCTGGCGCGGCAGGTTGCCGCTATCACCGGCGGCGCCGCGGTCATCACCACCGCCTCCGACAGCCGCTTCGATCGCGGCCTCGACGATCCGCCGCCGGGATGGGTCCTCGCCGATCCTCAAAGCACCAAGCCGGCGATGATGGCGCTGCTCGTCGGCGGCAAGATCGGGCTCGAAGGCCACGCCCCGTGGCTCGCCGAAGCCGGCTACCCCGTCACCCTCACCGGCAGCATCAGAGTCCGCGTCAGCGAGCACACCGCGCGCCGCGAACGCGAGGTGCTCTACCACCCCCGCACGCTGGTCGCCGGCATCGGCGCCGAGCGCGGCGTCGCGGCCGAAGAGGTGATCGCGCTGATCGAGGCGACGCTACGCGAAGCCGGTCTCGCGCCCGAGGCGCTGGCGGCGCTCGCGAGCATCGACCTCAAGGCCGATGAAGCGGCGTTCCATACGGCGGCCGCGCATTTCGGCGTGCCCCCGCGCTTCTTCTCCGCCGCCGAGCTCAACCAGGAGCGCTACCGGCTGGTGACCCCGTCGCCCATCGTCGAGGCCGAGACCGGCACCCCCGGCGTCGCCGAAGCCGCGGCGCTCAAGGCGGGCGCGCTCGTCGTCCCCAAGCACAAGTCGGCCCGCGCCACCTGTGCCATCGGTCGCGCCCCGCAGCCCATCGACGTCGCCGCCTTCGGCCGCGCCCGGGGCACGCTGCACGTGGTCGGCGTCGGCCCCGGCGATGCCGCAAGCCGCACCGCCTCGGCCGTCGCCGCCCTCGAAGCGAGCAGTGACTGGGTCGGCTACGGCCTCTATCTCGATCTCGTCGCCGATCTCCGCTTCGGCCGTGCCGAGCACCGCTTCCCCCTGGGCGATGAAGACGCCCGCGCCCGTGCCGCGCTGGAGCTCGCTGCGTCCGGCAAAACCGTGGCGCTCATCTGTTCCGGCGATGCGCAGATCTACGCCATGGCCGCGCTGGTCCATGAGCTGCTCGATTCCGACGGCGAGCGCGCGGTGAGCGACAGTGCGCGCCGCGTCGCGGTGGCCGTCCATCCCGGCATCACCGCCATGCAGGCGGCCAGCGCCGCCGCCGGCGCGCTGCTCGGGCACGATTTCTGCGCCATCTCGCTGAGCGACCTGCTGACCCCCGCCGACGACATCCGCAACCGCCTCGAGGCCGCCGCGCGCGGCGATTTCGTCACCGCCCTCTACAACCCGCGCTCCGAGCGCCGCACCGGGCTGATCGCCGAGGCCAAGGCCGTGTTCGAGCGCCACCGCCCGCCCGAAACGCCGGTCGTCGTCGCCGCCAACCTCGGCCGCCCCGGCGAGACCGTGACCGTCACAACCCTCGCCGCCTTCGACCCGGAAACGGTCGACATGCTCACCATCGTCCTCGTCGGCAGCTCCGCCTCCCGCACCTTCACCCCCGGCGACGGCCGTCGCCGCGCCTACACCCCGCGCGGCTATGCGAAAAAAGGGACTGAACATGCATCCTGAGTCCCGTCCCGCAGACCGTCGGCTCCATCGCCTTCTCCCCTCGTGGGAGAAGGTGCCCAACGGGCGGATGAGGGCGAGGCCACACCTTCAATGCCTTCCGGCGGCCACTCCATGACGGTCTATTTCATCGGCACCGGCCCCCACCTCTCCCCCCGGGGGAGAGGTCGGCGCGCAGCGCCGGGTGAGGGGGCCTTCGCTGCACCCTGCGGAGCCGCGCCATGACCGTTTATTTCATCGGCGCCGGCCCCGGCGCGCCCGATCTCATCACCGTCCGCGGCCAGCGCCTCATCGCCCGCTGCCCGGTCTGCCTCTATGCCGGCTCGCTGGTCCCGCCCGAGATCGTCGCCGGCGCGCCGGCCGGTGCAATCGTCCGCGACACCGCGCCGCTCCATCTCGACCAGATCGTCGCGCTGATGGCCGAAGCCGACGCGCGGGGCGAGGACGTCGCGCGCGTCCATTCCGGCGATCCCTCGATCTACGGCGCCGTCGCCGAGCAGATGCGCCGGCTCGATGCGCTCGGCATCGCCTACGAAGTGGTGCCCGGCGTCCCCGCCTTCGCCGGCGCCGCCGCGCGTCTCGCCACGGAGCTCACTCTGCCCGAGGTCAGCCAGACCATCATTCTCACCCGCACCAGCGGCAAGGCCTCGCCGATGCCGGAGCGCGAGAGCCTCGAGGTGCTCGGCGCCAGCGGCGCGACCCTCGCCATCCATCTGAGCATCCGCAACCTCGCCTACGTCGAGTCCGCGCTCACCCCGCACTACGGTGCCGATTGCCCCGTGGTCATCGTCTATCGCGCCACCTGGCCCGACGAAGAGATCATCGTCACCACCCTCGCCGGGATGCGCTCGCGCGTGCGCGAAGAAAAGATCACCCGCACCGCGCTGGTCTTCGTCGGCCGCGTCTTCGGCGCTGGGCGGCACAACGACAGCCGCCTCTACGCGCCCGACTTCGCCCACGTCCTGCGCAACGCCGGCAAGAAGAAATCGCGGGTGCCGACATGAGCGCGGCGGGCGCAGTCGGGTTCCTCACCTGTCGCGAAGCGACGGGGGAGGGGGACCATGCGCAGCATGGTGGAGGGGGCGGCCCAAGCTCAGAGCGCGGTGATGGCCGCCAGGGCCCCCTCGACCCGAAAACCCTCAGTCGGGATACCTTCTCCCGTGACGGGAGAAGGTGGCGCGCAGTGCCGGATGATGGTGGAGCCGCTTGCGCCGGCCTACGTCGCACCCACAATGGCCGCCACGGCCTCGTCCACCGTCCCCACCTCGCGCGCCGCCGGAAGCACCGGCCGGTCGACCATGACCACAGCCACACCCAGGTCGCGCGCCACACCGAGCTTGGCCACCGTCTGATCGCCGCCCGAGTTCTTGGTGATGAGATGCGTGATCGCCTCGCGCCGGAACAGTGCCGCCTCGCCTTCGATCGTGTAGGGCGGTCGCCCGAGCAGGAGCCGCGCATGCGCGGGCAGGGGTTCGTCCGGCGCCTCGATCAGCCGCACGATGAAGCGGCAGTCGTTGCGCGCGAGGAGGATCGCAAGTCCCTCGTGCCCGGTGGTGACCAGCGTCGTCGCCCCGGGCGGCAGCACCGCCGCCGCACCGGCGATGTCTGGAACGTGAATCCAGTGCGCCTCCGCCGGCTCGGTCCAGGCCGGCCGCATGAAGCGCACCAGCGGCACCCCGGTCTGTCGTGCCGCGGCCACGGCATTGGCCGAGATCAGCCCGGCATAGGGATGGGTCGCATCGATCAGCCGGTCGAACCGCATCGCCCGCAGGTACCCCGCGAGTCCTGGCACGCCGCCGAACTTGCCCACCCGCAATTCGCCCGGCGGCAGCAGCGGCGCGCTGGTGTGCCCGGCGAGCGAGGTGGTGACCGCATGTCCGAGCGCCACCAGCCGTGCCGCGAGCTCGCGCGCCTCGCCGGTCCCGCCGAGGATCAGGATGCGCATGAGCTGTCGGCGGGGGCGGTCATAGGAGGCACCATAGCATGAGCTTCGCCGCCCTCGACGCGCTCGACTGGCCCGACTTCGCGCCGGGCAGCGTCTGGTTGGTGGGTGCCGGCCCCGGTGCGCCCGGGCTGCTGTCGCTGCTCGGCTATCGCGGCCTGCAGCAGGCCGATGTCGTGGTCTACGACGCACTGGTCGGCGAGGGCGTGCTCGATTTCGCCCGCCCGGGCGCCGAGCGCATCCATGCCGGCAAGCGCGGCGGCAAGCCCTCGCCGAAGCAGGCCGACATCTCGCTGCAGCTCGTCGCGCTCGCGCGCGCCGGCAAACGCGTGGTGCGGCTCAAGGGCGGCGATCCCTTCATGTTCGGCCGCGGCGGCGAGGAAGCCGCGGCGCTGGCGCGGGCCGGCGTGACGTTCCGCATCGTCCCCGGCATCTCCTCGGGCCTTGGCGGCCTCGCTTACGCCGGCATCCCCGTCACCCACCGCGACACCAACCACGCGGTCATCTTCCTCACCGGCCACGATGAAAGCGGCGAGCTGCCGCAGTCGGTCGACTGGGCTGCCGTCGCCACCGCCGCGCCGGTGATCGTCATGTTCATGGCGGTCAAGCACCTCGGCGCCATCGCCCAAAAGCTGCTCGCCGCCGGCCGCGATCCCGCCGACCGGCTGGCGGTGGTGAGCCACGCCGCGCTGCCGGGGCAGGTGGTGGTCGAATCGACGCTCGCGCAGGCGGCCGACCTCACCGGCCTAGAGACGCCAGCCCTCGTCGTCCTCGGCCCGGTCAGCCGCTATCGCGACGTGCTCGACTGGTACCGGCCCGAGCTGCGGAGCAACGGCCTCGGATGAAACCTGAAGCATCAGTCAGGCCCCCCTCCCCCCTGCGGGGAGGGGACGGGGGTGGGGGCCGGGCCGGCCACTATGAGGCAGTGGCTTATGCCCGCTAACGGCCTCGTCATCGCCGCCCCGCGCTCGGGCTCGGGCAAGACGCTGGTGACGCTCGGCCTCCTAGCCGCGCTCCGGCGGCGCGGGCTGGCCGTCGCCCCCGCCAAGACCGGCCCCGACTACATCGCCGCGGCGATCCTCGGCGAGGTCGCCGGCCGCCCGGCGATCAACCTCGATCCCGGGGCGATGAACGCCAGTCGCCTCCGCACGATCGCCGCGGGCCACGCCGCCGGCGCCGACCTGCTGCTCATCGAGGGGGTGATGGGTCTCTTCGACGGCGCCGTCGACGGCCACGGGTCCACTTCCGACCTCGCCGAGGCTCTCGACCTCCCCGTCGTCCTCGTCATCGACGCCCAAAAGCAGGGGCAGTCCGTCGCCGCACTCGCAGCCGGCTTTTCCCGCTTCCGGGCGCACACCCATATCGCCGGAATCATCCTCAACCGCGTCGCCACCACCCGCCACGAATCGCTTCTCCGCGCCGCGCTGGCCCCCCTCGGCATCCCCGTCCTCGGCGTGCTTCCGCGCCGTGACACCCTCGTCCTCCCCGAGCGCCACCTCGGCCTCGTCCTGCCGGGAGAGATTCCAGCTTTTGAGACCATCGTCGCCGCTGCGGCGGGGGTCGTGGAGGACTACATCGATCTCAACCGGCTGCTGGCCCTGTCGACCCCGCCTACGCCGCCGGACATTATGGAACCTCCATCGCACTTGCCGCCTCTCGGACAGCGCATCGCGATCGCGCGCGATGAGGCATTTTGCTTTATCTACCAGCATCTTCTGGATGATTGGCAGGCTCGGGGCGCCACCCTGTCCTTCTTTTCCCCGCTGCGCGACGAAAATGCAGGGACGGATAGCGATGCCGTCTTTCTGCCCGGAGGCTATCCGGAATTGCATGGGCCGGCTTTGGCGGGCTCGCAACGCTTTTTCGCTTCGCTGAGGTGCGCTCGCGACCGCGGGGCGCTGATCTATGGCGAATGTGGGGGGTATATGGTCCTGGGGGAACAGATAACCGACGGCAATGGAAACCCATACAAAATGGCAGGGCTGCTTCCGCACAGGACCGACATCAGCCGCCCGCGCCGAACCCTCGGCTACCGGCGCCTGACCAACCTCGGCGCACTCCCCTGGCCGCGCGACCTCCTCGGCCACGAGTTCCACTATTCCGCCGCCGAAACCCCCGGCAGCACGCCGCTTTTCACCGCCGCCGATGCCCTCGGCGAACGGCTCGCGGCGATGGGCAGCGTGGTCGGCCGGGTTATGGGCTCCTACGCCCACGTCATCGGCCCCGCGGCCTAGCGCCCGCGCCGGATCAGATACGTGTCCATGATCCAGCCGTGCCGCGCCTGCGCGTCCTGCCGGACGCGGGCGATCTCGGCCTCCACCTCCGCGAGCCGTCCGGCCACTAGAATCTGGTCCGGCGTCCCCAGATACGCGCCCCAGTAGATGAGCGCGTCCTCGCCGCTGAACCGCGTCCACGCCGCGTGATTGTCGAGCATCACCACGAAGCTCTGGAGCCCGTCCGCTTCGCCCGCCGCCACGCGCCGGCCCGTGGTGATCGTCACCGCCTCGCCCGGCCGGTTGAGCGCAATCCGGTGCGCCGCCGCCAGCGCCTGCACCGCGCTGATCCCGGGCACCACCTCGATCGCCACCGCCAGCCCGCTCGCGCGCATCTCATCGACGATCCCGAGCGTGCCGTCATAAAGCGCCGGGTCGCCCCAGACGAGAAACGCGCCGGTTTCCCCCTCGGCGAGATGATCGGCGAACACCCGCGCATATTGCGCACGCACCTTCTCCCGCCATTCCGCGATGCTCTCGGGGTAGTCGGGCGTTGCCGCCGTCCGCCGTTCCGGCACCGGAAATTCCGCCAGCCGATAGTCCCCCTCGGGCACCGCCCGCTGCAACAGCTGCATCCGCACCGCGTTGAGCCCGGCCTTTTCCGCCCCCTTGTCGGGCAGGAACACCACGTCCGCCCGCCGCATCGCCGCGATCGCCTGCAGCGTCAGGAAATCGGGGTGGCCCGCGCCGATGCCGATGACGAGGATGGTGCGCATCGGGTTTCCCTATCCGATCGGGGCAGGGGCGGCTAGAACGGCGCCATGGCGAGATCCATCATGTTCATGGGCACCGGCAGCGACGTCGGCAAGTCGCTGATCGTGGCCGGCCTCTGCCGCGCCTTCACGCGCCGCGGCCTGCGCGTGGCCCCGTTCAAGCCGCAGAACATGTCCAACAATGCCGCGGTCACCGCCGATGGCGGCGAGATCGGCCGGGCGCAGGCGCTCCAGGCCCGCGCCGCCCGCCGCGAGCCGCTGACGGCGATGAACCCCGTGCTGCTCAAGCCCGAGGCCGAGACCGGCGCCCAGCTCGTCGTCCGCGGCAAGCGCGTCGGCTCCTATGCGGCCGGCGACTACTGGCAGATGCGCCAGACGCTCATGCCCGAAGTCGTCTTCGCGTTCCGCCAGCTCGCCGCCGATGCCGATCTCGTTTTGGTCGAAGGCGCCGGCAGCGCGTCCGAGGTCAATCTGCGGGCGACCGACATCGCCAATTTCGGGTTCGCCCGCGAGCTCGATTTGCCGGTGATCGTCATCGGCGACATCGAGCGGGGCGGCGTCATCGCCTCGCTCGTCGGCACCTTCGCGGTGATCGAGCAGGCCGATGCCGCGCTCATCCGCGCCACCCTCGTCAACAAGTTCCGTGGCGATCCGGCGCTGTTCGCCGACGGCATGAACACCATTTCCCTGCTCACCGTGCTGCCCTGCATGGGCCCGGTGCCCTGGTTCGAAGGCGCCGCGCGCCTGCCGGCCGAAGACACGCTGGCGCTGCCGCGCACGGGCAGCCGCAGCGGCGCCTATTCCATCGCCGTGCCCCATCTGCCGCGCATCGCCAACTTCGACGACCTCGATCCGCTGATCGCCGAGCCCAGCGTCGCCGTCACCATCGTCGAGCCCGGCCGGCCGATCCCGCAGACCGCCGATCTTGTCATCCTCCCCGGCAGCAAGACCACGCGCGCCGATCTCGCCGCGCTGCGCCAGGCCGGCTGGGACATCGACATCCTCGCCCATCATCGCGCCGGCAAGCCGGTGCTGGGCGTCTGCGGCGGCTACCAGATGCTGGGCCGCTCCATTTCCGATCCCGATGGCCTCGAAGGTGCGGCGGGGATCACCCGCGGCCTCGGCCTGCTCGATGTCGAAACCACGCTCGGCCCGGTCAAGCAGCTCGCCATCACCGAGGCGACGCACGTGGCCTCCGGCGCCTCGATCGCCGCCTACCAGATCCACATGGGCGAGACCGTCGGTCCGGACCGCTATCGGCCCTTCGCGAGGATCGGCACCGCCACCGATGGTGCAACCTCCGCCGACGGGCTCGTCACCGGCACCTACCTCCATGGCCTTTTTTCCTCCGACGCCTTCCGCCGCGCGTTCCTCGGCAACCTCGCCGACCCGGTGTTCGGCTACGAAGCGGGCGTCGAGGCAACGCTCGATGCGCTCGCCGCCCACCTCGAAGCGCATCTCGATCTCGATGCGCTGCTGGCGATGACGGCGGAGGTCTAGCGCGTGGCGTGGCTGGTCGCGCCGCTGGCGCTCCTCATCGAGCGGCTCGTCGGCTATCCGCCGGGCCTGTTCCGGGCCGTCGGCCATCCGGTGACCTGGATGGGCGCGCTGCTCACCTGGCTCGAGGCGCAACTGAACTCCGGCGAAGCCCGCCGCTGGAAGGGCGTCGCCGCGCTCGCCGTGCTCCTCGTCACCAGCCTCGCGGTGTCGCTGGCCATCGTCTGGGTCACCCGCCTCATTCCGTTCGGCTGGCTCCTCGAAGCGGTCGTCGCCTCGAGCCTCCTCGCGCAGAAGGAGCTCGGCCGTGCCGTCAAGGCGGTGGCCGATGCGCTCGCGGTGTCGCTGGACAGCGGCCGCTTTGCCGTGAGCCACATCGTCGGCCGCGATCCGCACGCGCTCGACGAAGCCGGCGTCGCCCGCGCCGCCATCGAGAGCCTCGCCGAGTCCACCTCCGACGGCATCGTCGCGCCGCTGTTCTGGATGCTGCTGCTCGGCCTCCCGGGCATCGTCCTCTACAAGGCCGCCAACACCGCCGACTCGATGATCGGCCACCGCACCGAGCGCTACCTCGCCTTCGGCTGGGCCAGCGCCCGCTTCGACGATCTGGTCAACTGGATCCCGGCGCGGCTGACCGCGCTGCTCATCGCCGGCGCGGCGTTCCTCGTGCCGCGGGCCGACCCCGAGCACGCCTGGGGCACCGCTCTCCGCGACGCGAAAAAACACGCCTCGCCCAATGCCGGCTGGCCCGAAGCCGCCTTCGCGGGCGCCCTCGGCCTCGCGCTCGGCGGCCCGCGCAGCTACGCGGGCGAGACGCACGACCTGCCGACCTTCGGCGACGGCCGCAGCGACCTCCGCGCCGGCGACATCCTCTCGGCGCTGGTGCTCTACTGGGCCGCGATGAACCTGCTGCTCGGCATCAGCGTCGCCCTGGCCCTCGTCCTCTGGCGCTTCGCGTGAGGCGAGAGCGCTACCGGCCGGCGTGCTTCAGGTAGAACGCGGTTTCATCCGCCAGCGCGTCGCGCATCGCATCGCGGGTCGGCCCCGGTTCCAGCGCCCGCGCCCGCTCTTCGGCATAGGTCGGGCTGCGGTTGACGTTGTCGCGCGTGCGCGTCCCCCGCACGCCCAGCAGGGTTTCGAGCCGCGTGAGCTCCTCGTCGTAGCGGGCATAGTCGCCGACGAAGTCGAACGTCTCGAGATCGACGTCGCGGAAAAAATGATGCCGGTAGTAGCCGGCGATTTCGGGCAGCGCGGCGAACGCCGCAACGCTGAGATTGTCTTCGAAAATGCGCCGCCGCAGCAGGTTGCCCGAGCCCTGCCGCTCGCGCAGGAAGAAGTAGTGCGAGATCGCCCGGTCCACCGGGTCGCGCAGGAACGTCATGCGGAACACGTCCGCGAGGGTCTCGTACTTCTTGGCCCAGAAGTGCCCGGTGATCGCCGCAACGCCGGGCGGCAGGGCGCCCCGGCTGTTGTGCGCGAGATAGGCGGCGGGGTCGCGGTTGATCTCCGACGCCGGGTCGAACAGCCGATCGCGATAATCCTGGAAGACGTGCTCGGCGCCCACCACGCTCGCGAGCCACGTCACAAGGCTCGTGCCCCCGACCTTGGGCACATGCACAAACAGGATCGGCTTCACCTGGGCCCCCACCGCCGGCGTCGATCGATGCGCCACTCTGGCCCAACGCCGCCGCCGGCGCAAACCAGCGGGTGGCTCACTCGGGCCGCGAGGTCTCGATGGCGCTCTCGGTCAGCCGCGGCCCCTTGAGCGTCATCGGCAGGCCGGCGACGACGAAGTGCACCTCCGCGCAGATTTCGCCGAGCCGCTGGTGCGCCGCGCCGCTGAGATCGCGGAACATGCGGGCAAGCGCGTTGTCGGGCACGATGCCGAGGCCGACTTCGTTGGAGACGAGGATCACCCGCGCCGTGTCGATGCCGGGCAGGGTGCCGATCAGCTCGTCGACGGCCTCCGCGACGTTGCGGCTCGCCCCCAGGAGGTTGGTGATCCAGAGCGTGACGCAGTCGACGAGGATCACGTCGTGCGTCCGCGCCGCCCCCTTGAGCGCGGTCGCGAGCTCCAGCGGCTCCTCGAGCGTCGCGAACCGCTTGTGCCGCTGGTCCTGGTGAAGCTTCACCCGATCCCGCATTTCGGCATCGAGCGCCTGCGCCGTGGCAAGATAAAGCGGCCGCTCCCCAAGCCGCATCGCCATCCGCTCGGCAAAGCTGGTTTTGCCCGATCGGGCTCCGCCCAGCACGAGCACATGCCCGCTCATCGGCCACCTCCGACTCGCTCGAAACGCCGGGGCGCGAGATTGGTCGCATGCCGCCCATGCGGCAAGCCCGGCTGACCCGCCGAAATCGATTGCGTATAGTGCTTTCGCCGGGGGTCCTTTGGCTTTATGGTCCGCCCGCGCCGGATCGGCGTGGGCCAGCATTGGGGCGAAATTGCCGAGATATTACTTGGGCGTAGATGGCGGCGGCACGAACTGCCGCATCCGGCTCGCCGACGAAAATCTCGTGACTCTCGGCGAGGGCCGCGGCGGCCCGTCGAATCTGCAGATCCAGGGGGGCGATCCCGCCTACCGCTCCATCCTCGATGGCGCCCGGGCGGCCTTTGCCGCGGCCGGGCTCGGCGAGTCGGCCTATGCCGACACCTACGCCTGCGCCTGCATGGCGGGCGGGCGCTCGGTGGCCGACCGCGAGGTGTTCGCGCGCCGGCCGTGGCCGTTTGCAAAAATCCGCGTCTACGACGACATCGACGCCGCCCATGCCGGGGCGCTCGGCGGCGAGGAGGGCGCGGTGATCATCGCCGGCACCGGCTCGGCCGCGCTCGCTATCGTCGCGGGCACGCGCCACCAGTGCGGCGGCTGGGGCTTTCACGTCGGCGACCAGATGTCGGGCGCCATCCTCGGGCGCGAGCTGGTGCGCTGGGCGGTCGAGGCGCGCGACGGGCTGGTGACCGGCTCGCCGCTCACCGACGCGGTGATCGCGGCGCTGGGCGGCAGCAACGACACGGTGATGGACTGGTCGTTCCCCAAGCCGGTGACGCCGGTCGAGTTCAAGGCGCCGGACGGCACGGACCTGCCGGTGACCATCGGCCGCGCGCCAAAGGCCTACGGCGACTTTACCCGGATGATCTTCGACTATTACGATCGCGGTGACGCCGTGGCCCGGGCGCTGATCGACCTCGAGCTGCGCTACGTCGACAACTACGTGCGCTGGTTCAAGGATCGTGGTGCGACCCGCATGGCCGCGACCGGCGGGCTCGGCGAGCGGCTCCATCCGCTGCTCGTCGCGCGCTACGGCGATTTCATCGTGCAGCCGCTCGGAGACAACCTCTCGGGTGCGGTGATCCTCGCCAGGCAGAATTTCGTCGCATGAACTATTTCGACAAGAGGCAAAAGAGCGTGTCCAGCCGCATCATTCCCGTCCAGCCTTTCGACTACGTGGTCTTCGGCGCGACCGGCGACTTGACCAAGCGCAAGCTCATCCCGGCGCTCTACCACCGCTTCTACGACGGCCAGTTCGACGAGCAGAGCCGGATCATCGGCGTGTCGCGCACCAAGTGGAGCGACGACGATTTCCGCAACGCCGCGCGCAAGGACATCGCCGACTTCGTTGAGAAGGACTACCAGGACGAAAAGATCATCGAGCGGTTCGTCTCAACCTTCTCCTACGTCGTCAACGACGTGACTGATCCGGCCAAGTGGGGCGACCTGTCGGGCAAGCTGCGCGACGACCCCAAGATCGTGCGCGCCTTCTACATGGCCATCGCGCCCGACCTGTTCGGTCCGACCTGCGAGTATATCTCCAAGCAGGGCTACTATCGCCGCGACGCGCGCGTGGTGATCGAGAAGCCGCTCGGCCACGACCTCGCCTCGTCGATCGCCATCAACGACGAGGTCAGCAAGATCTTCGCCGAAGATCAGGTCTACCGCATCGACCACTATCTCGGCAAAGAGACGGTGCAGAACCTGCTCGCCCTGCGCTTTGCCAATATCCTCTTCGAGCCGATCTGGAATTCGGCGCACATCGACCACGTGCAGATCACCGTCGCCGAAAGCGTCGGCGCCGGCACCCGCGGCTACTACGACGAGAGCGGCGCGCTGCGCGACATGGTGCAGAACCACATGCTGCAGCTGCTCTGCCTCGTCGCGCTCGAGCCCCCGGCCTCCGACGAAGCCAACGCCCTGCGCGACGAAAAGCTCAAGGTGCTGCGCTCGCTCAAACCCATCACCGGCGCCGAAGTCGGCAAGGCCACGGTGCGCGGCCAGTACCGCAACGGCTCGATCGACGGCCAGGTGGTGCCGAGCTACCAGGACGAGCTGCCGCCCGAAAAGAAGGGGTCGAAGACCGAGACCTTCGTCGCGCTCAAGGCCGAGATCGAGAACTGGCGCTGGCATGGAGTGCCGTTCTACTTCCGCACCGGCAAGCGCCTGCAGAGCCGCGCCTCCGAGATCGTCATCGAGTTCCGCAACATCCCGCACTCGATCTTTGACCACGCCGAGGGCGCGCCGCTGCCCAACCGGCTGGTGATCCGCATCCAGCCCGACGAGGGCGTGAAGCTCTTCCTGATGATCAAGGACCCGGGCCCCGGCGGCATGCGGCTGCGCGAAGCCCCGCTCGATCTGAGCTTTGCCGCGACCTTCCACGAGCGCACCCCCGAGGCCTATGAGCGGCTGCTGCTCGATGTCATCCGCGGCAGCCAGACGCTGTTCATGCGGCGCGACGAGCTCGAAGCGGCCTGGCGCTGGATCGACCCGATCCGCGAAGCCTGGGACGGCTCCAAGGACCAGCCGCACCTCTATCACGCCGGCACCTGGGGCCCGAGTGCCGCCGTGGCGCTGATCGAGCGCGACGGCCGCACCTGGTACGAGGACGAGAATTGAGGCCGGCGCGCCGGACCTTTACCGACAAGACACAACTGGCCGCGGCGCTTGCCGAGGCCGTCGCCGGCAACCTCAAGGCCGGCATCGCCGCGCGCGACGAGGCCTCGCTGGCGCTCTCGGGCGGCAGCACGCCGGCGCTGTTCTTCCGCACGCTCGGCGCCCGCACCGACATCGACTGGCGCAAGGTGGTGGTGACCTTGGTCGACGAGCGCTGGGTGCCCGAAACCTCCGACCGGTCGAACGCGAAACTGGTCAAGGACAACCTGCTGCAGGGTCCCGCCGCCGCCGCGACCTTCGTGCCGCTCTACCAGGGCGGTGCCTTGCCCGATGCGGCGAAGGCCTCCGCCGCCCAGGCCGCCGTGCCGCGACCGCTCGATGCGGCCCTGCTCGGCATGGGCAATGACGGCCACACCGCCTCGTTCTTTCCGGGCGGCACCACGCTCAACGACGCGCTGACGGGAGAGGGACCCGTCATCGCGCTCGAAGCGCCCGGCGCGGGTGAGCCCCGCGTCACGCTGACGCTCCGGCAGCTCACCGCCGCCCGGGCGCTCTACCTGCATATCGAAGGGGAGGAGAAGTCGAGGACGCTGGAACGCGCCGAGGCCGAAGGTCCGCTAGAGGCCATGCCCGTGCGTGCTATCCTGCGGCAAACCTCGACCCCGCTGACCATCTACTGGTGCCCCTGACCGGGCAAGGAGCCCAAATGTCTGTCCTCAAGGCTGTCCAGGACGTGACCGATCGCATCGCTTCACGCAGTGCCGACACGCGCCGTGACTACCTCCGCCGCATCGAGGCGGCGCGCGCCCACGGCGTCTACCGGGCATCGCTGAGCTGCGGCAACCTCGCCCACGGCTTCGCCGCCTGCGGACCGGCCGACAAGGCCAAGCTCGCCGGCAGCCGCGCGCTCAACCTGGGCATCGTCACCTCCTACAACGACATGCTGAGCGCCCATCAGCCTTATCAATTCTATCCCGACATCATCAAAGCCGCGGCCCGCGAGATCGGCGCCACGGCGCAGGTCGCGGGCGGCGTGCCGGCCATGTGCGACGGCGTCACCCAGGGCCAGCCGGGCATGGACCTCTCGCTCTTTTCCCGCGACGTCATCGCCATGGCGACCGCCATCGCGCTCAGCCACAACATGTTCGATGCCGCGGTCTTTCTCGGCATCTGCGACAAGATCGTGCCGGGCCTCCTCATCGGCGCCCTGACCTTCGGGCACCTGCCGGCGGTGTTCGTGCCCGCCGGGCCGATGCCCTCCGGCATGCCGAACGACGAAAAGAGCCGCATCCGCCAGCTCTACTCCGAGGGCAAGGTCGGCCGCGCCGAGCTGCTCGAGGCCGAGGCCAAGTCCTACCACTCGCCCGGCACCTGCACCTTCTACGGCACCGCCAATTCCAACCAGATGCTGATGGAGATCATGGGCCTCCACCTGCCGGGGGCGAGCTTCATCAATCCCGGCACGCCGCTGCGCGAAGCGCTGACCCGCGAAGCGGCCAAGCGCGCGCTCTCGCTCGGCAGCGACGGCAACGACTACACCCCCGTCGGCCACGTCATCTCGGAAAAGACCATCGTCAACGGCCTCGTCGGCCTCCACGCCACCGGCGGCTCGACCAACCACACGCTCCATCTCATCGCCATCGCCGCCGCGGCGGGCCTGCAGGTCACCTGGCAGGACATGGCCGATTTGAGCGAAGTCGTGCCGCTCCTCGCCCGCGTCTATCCCAACGGCGTCGCCGACGTGAACCACTTCCATTCCGCTGGTGGAATGGGATTCCTGATCCGCGAGCTGCTCGAAAGCGGCCACCTCCACGAAGACGTCAAGACGGTCTGGGGCGGGGGCCTGTCGGGCTACACCGTCGAAGCCCGGCTGATCGAAAACAAGCTGAGCTTCACCCCGGTGCCCGCCGAGTCCGGCAACCCCAAGGTGCTGACGTCGGTGAAGGATGCCTTCTCGCCTTCGGGCGGGCTGAAGCTCCTGAGCGGCAACCTCGGCAAGTCGGTCATCAAGGTCAGCGCGGTAAAACCCGAGCATCGGGTCATCGAGGCGCCGGCCCGCGTGTTCCATTCGCAGCAGGGGCTGCAGGCGGCGTTCAAGGCCGGCGAGCTCAACCGCGATTTCATCGCCGTGGTGCGCTTTGCCGGCCCCAAGGCCATCGGCATGCCCGAGCTTCACAACCTAACGCCGGCGCTCGGGGTGCTGCAGGGCCGCGGCTTCAAGGTCGCGCTGGTGACCGACGGCCGCATGTCCGGCGCCTCGGGCAAGGTGCCAGCGGCGATCCACGTGACGCCCGAAGCCGTCGACGGCGGCCCCATCAGCAAGCTCCGCGACGGCGACCTGCTGCGGCTCGATGCCGATGCCGGCACGCTGACCTTCCTCGGCGACGAGCGCGAATTCCTGTCGCGCACCCCCGCCACGGAGGACCTGCGCGCCGAGCATTTCGGCACCGGCCGCGAGCTCTTCGCCGGCTTCCGTGCCCTCGTCGGTGCCGCCGATCGCGGCGCCAGCGTCTTCGCCTAGGGCGCGTCCGCGTCCCACGGCACGAAGCTGAGCTCGGGCCACACGCCTTTGGCCCGCGCGCCCTTGGCATCATGCGCAGCGCGGTTTGCGAGCACGCGGTTGGGCACGATCCGGAACGAGAAGATGTCGTCGAGCCCGAACGGCGCGACGATCGTGAGCGTGCCGTCCGGCTCGAGCCGGGCCCCCACCGAATGCGTCTTGCTGGCATAGCGGCCGAGCATCTCCGCCGATGAACGCAACGGCGAGAACGCCATTCCGAATTTCTGCGGAAACCACAGATGCACCCGCGCCTGGTTGCGCACCTGCACCGGCAGCGGCAGCCCGGCGAACCGCTGCCCAAGCCTCCGGATCACCGCATCCTCGGCCGCGTAGCTCAGGTCGCGGTCGTCGAAATAGAACACGTCGATGTCGTTGACGCCGGTAAGGTCGGGCCGCCCGGTCAGCCGGTTCCAGACCAGATTGTAGATCGCGCCGGCCACCAGCAGGTGGTCGGGCGCGCCGTCGGCGCGGAGGCCCTCGAGCACCGCCATCAGCAGCGGGCTCGCGCCGATGATCGCCGCAAGCGCCGCCCGCTGTGCCGCATCGTCCAGCCCTGCGTATCTCAGATGCCCGTCCATCGCCGGCCACGGTTGACCGATTCGGCCCGCCTCGCCATCCTCGGCGCAAGGCGGCGTTCCTGCCGCCGTCAGCGGGAGACCCGACGTGCCCGGAACGGCCCTCTTCATCACCGGCGCCTGGATGCACACCAGCTCGTGGGACAAGTTCCGCGGCGCCTTCGAGGCCGCCGGGTATGCGACCCTCGCGCCGGCCTGGCCCTACCTCGATGGCCCGCCCGCGGAGCTCCGCGCCCGCCCCGACCGCCGGCTCGGCGGCGTCGGCCTCAAGCAACTGACCGACGACTATGCGGCGATCATCGCGCCGATGCCCGAGCCGCCGCTCGTCATCGGCCATTCGTTCGGCGGCCTCATCACCCAGCTCCTGCTCGATCGCGGCCTGGGCAAAGCGGGGATCGCCTTCGATCCCGGTCCGATCGCGGGGATCATTCCCGGCCCGGTCTCGCTGCTCGCCGCGACGCCGCCCCTGCTCAACGGCCCGGGCGGCATCAACACCCTCTCGCGTGCGGGGTTCGGCGCAACCTTCGCCAACACTGTGCCCGCCCTCGAGCAGCCGGCGCTCTACGATGCCTATGTGGTGCCGGCGCCGTCCCGCATCTTCTACCAGGCCGCCCTGATGCTGGGCACGCGCGTCAACGCCCGCGCGCGCAAGCAGCCGCTGCTGCTCACCGGCGCCGAGCACGACCGCACCGTGACGCCCTACCTCGCCCGTGCCGCCTACAACATCCAGAAGAAGTCCGCGGCGCGGACCGACTTCGAGCTCTTTGCCGGCCGCTCGCATTTCCTCTGCGGCGAGAAGGGCTGGGAAGACGTTGCGTCCTTCGCCATCGGCTGGGCCCGCCGCGCCGGCGCCTGAGGCGTTTGCGCGGCGGCGGGAATCTCGTAGGAAGGCCACGTGGTCCAGCTTCTGCGATACCTCGTTCTTGCCGCCGGGCTCCTGCTCGCGGGCTGCACCGGGTTCGACCCCTCCACGCCTGCCGCGCTCCGCCCGCTCGATCCCCTCCACGACGATCTCGG
>CAYRZM010000058.1:0-4932 GCA_964428685.1 uncultured Devosia sp.
CGCGTCGTCCTTGCTGAGATCCACCTTGTCCCGCCCGCCGCTCCTGATCTCGAGCGCGCGCTTGATCGCCGGCCGCTCGCGCAGCCGCGCCCGCCAGTCGAACCAGAACGGAAACTCGCTCTCGTCGATGGCGTAGTTGGCATAGCCGTTCGACCAGTCGAAGATGGCGAAATCGGCGATCGAGATGCCGTCGCCCGCGACGAACTGTCGGCCCTCGCCGGCCTGCCGTTCGAGCTGGCCGTTGAGCACGCGGTAGAGGCGGTGCGCCTCGTTGACGTAGCGGTCGATGGCGTAGGGGATCTTTTGCTTGGCATAGCGGGCGAAGTGGTTGGCCTGGCCCAGCATCGGCCCGAAGCCACCCACCTGCCAGAACAACCACTTGTCGATCTCGACGCGTTCCCGCCAGCTCTTGCCGTAGAAGCGGCCGAACTTTTCGGCGAGATATTTGAGGATCGCGCCGCTCTCGAAGATCGAGATCGGCCGGCCGTCCGGCCCCTCCGGGTCGACGATCGCCGGGATCTTGTTGTTGGGCGCGATTTCGAGGAACGCCGGCTCGAACTGATCGCCGCGGCCGATGTCGATGTGGTGGAGCGTGTAGGGCACGTCGCCCAGCTCCTCGAGCATGATGGTGATCTTCCGCCCGTTGGGCGTGGCGGCATAATAGATGTCGATCGGGACGGTCTGGGTGGTCATCGGGGTTCGCGCACTCGGAAAAAAAGCGGCGCGCCACAGCTCAGGTGGCACGCCGCCCGGGAGGTCGGGAGCGACTATATCGGCAACAGCCGATGGAGAACAACCGGCCGGCGCGGATCAACTTTCCGCTAGGCGCGCGCGATGCGCATATGCGGTTCGCCGTCCGAGGTGTGCGCAGCCGAAACGCCCCGCGCATCGACGGTCGCCGTGACCCGGCGGCGCTCGATCACCATCGAGGCGAACCTGCTGACATTGACCGGCTGGTCGAACTGCACGGTCACCTCGTAGTGGGCCATGTCGGGCAGGAGCTTCATGCCGACGACGAGGCCGGTGAACGGCCGGCCGAGGTACGAGCCCCTGGCCCGCTGCCCCACCTGCACCGGCACGAGGATGCGCTCGGGCAAAGCCGCGCTGGCGGTGTTCCAGTCGCGGTAGCCGTGGCGGCGGGCGATCTCCTCGAGCGCGGCGGCCTGGGTCAGGTCGCTGCGCTCTTCGCGCAGGGCCTTCGCTTCGGTCTTGAGGGTCTGGATGGAGGGAGTGTCGAGCGAAAAGGTCATGGGTCGATCCTTCGATCGAGGCATTCGGTCATGGGCGCCCGCATTGCCATGATCGCCTCGATGAGGAGCGGCCATGAAAAACCAACCCGCGTCACGCGGGGCTGGACTTCACCATCGGGACGAACCCGGCGGACGGCAGGCGCCAGCAGCCGCGGGGGAAATGGGCTGCGGCGACGGCGATGTCAAGCCGGCACCCGGACCTCGTGGCGTGATCGCGCCTAGCTCACCCGCTCGATCCACACCGCCGCATCGTGGAACGCGACGCCACCGAACGGGGGCACCTGGTCGGAGCCGATCAAGGTGTTAATCCCCTGCCCCGTGCCGTGCGCGGCGTTGGGGTGGATGCCTTCGGCGATCAGCACGCCGCGCTGCATGCCGTCGAAGACGCGGGCCGTGAGTTCCACCGCGCCGCGGTGGTTGCCCAACCGGACCCGGTCGCCATCGGCGATGGCGTTGTCGGCCGCATCGTCGGCGCGGATCAGCACGGTCGGCATCGGCTGCCGCTTCCGGCTGCCGGCGGTTTCGGAGAAGCTTGAATTGAGGAAGCCGCGCGAGGGGCTGGTCGCGAGCCGGAACGGCATTGCGTCGCTGGTCTTCTCGTTGACGTCCCACCAGTCGACGATTTTCGGCGCGTCCTCGGGGTCCATCACCCACTGGTAGCCCTTGCGGTCGGCGGCGCCCTGCCAGTTGGGGCGGAAGCGGAAGCGCTTGTCGGCCCAGGCAAAACCGTTGGCGAACCGTGCTTCCTCGTCCGGGCGCTCGCGGTCGACGAAATAGCCGGTCTTTTCGACCTCTTCGAGCGCCGGATAGCGCGAGCGGCGGAAGGTCTCGGCGACCATCTCGCGGTCGCTCAGGTGGAGCGAGGCGTCGTCGGTGCCGAGCCGGCGGAGAAGCTCGTTGACGACCTCGAAATTGGAACGGCATTCGCCCGGCGCCTCGATCAGCTTCGGCCCGACCAGCACGCGGGTGTGCCCGCCGCGGGTGTAGTAGTCGTTGTGCTCGAGGAACATCGTCGCCGGCAGCACGATGTCGGCCATCCTCGCCGTGTCGGTCATGAACTGCTCGTGGACGACGGTGAACAGGTCGTCGCGCGCAAAGCCCGCCCGCACCAGCTCCTGCTCGGGCGCGACGTTCATCGGGTTGGTGTTCTGGATGAAGAGCGCCTTCACCGGCCCGCCGCCCTTCAGCGCCCGGGCATCGCCGGTCAGCACCTTGCCGATCTCGCTCATGTCGAGCTCGCGGCCGGCTTTGCCCATGCCGGTGCCCTGGATCAGCGATTTATCCAGCTTCCAGGTGCCCGAGTTGGAATGGAACGCGCCGCCGCCGCGATGCCGCCACGCGCCGGTGACCGCCGGGATGCAGAGCGCGGCGTGCATGTTGGCGCTGCCGTTGCGCTGGCGCGTAAACCCGTAGCCGAGGCGGAAGTAGGTCCGCGGGGTGCGCCCGACGAGCTGCGCGAACGCCTCGATCTGGGCAACGCTGAGCCCGGTGATCGCCGCCGCCCACTCCGGCGTCCGCGTCATCAGGTGCGCTTCGACGGCAGCGTCGAAATCGGTGAACTGGCTCAGATACTGGCGGTCGGCGAGATCGTCGCGCAGCAGCACGTGCATGACCGCGCAGGCGAGCGCGCCGTCGGAGCCCGGCCTCAGAAGCAGCGGCATGTCCGCCTGCTCCATCGTGGCGTTCCTGTAGATGTCGACGACCACCAGCTTGGCGCCGCGTTCCTTGCGGGCGCGGGTCGCGTGGGTCATCACGTTGACCTGCGTGTTGACCGCATTGGTGCCCCAGATCACCACGCAGTCGGCTTCGGCCATCTGCTCGGGGTTGGGCCCGCCGAGTAGCCCCGTCCCCGCGATGAAGCCCGGCCAGGCTGCCCCGGTGCAGATCGTGTCGTACTGTTCGGAATAGCCGCGGGCGTAGCGCAGCCGGTCGATGCCGTCGCGCTGCACATGGCCCATCGTGCCGGCATAGAAATAGGGCCAGATCGCTTCCGGCCCGAAGTCGCGCTCGATTTGGAGCCAGCGGGCGACGATCTCGTCGAACGCCTCGTCCCAGCCGATGCGCTCGAAGCGGCCCTCGCCTTTCCCGCCCAAGCGGCGCATGGGGTGCATCAGCCGCTCGGGATGGTGCACGCGCTCGGCGTAGCGCGCGACCTTCTCGCAGATCACACCGGCGGTGTAGGGATCGTCCTTGGCGCCGTGGACGCGGCCGATCGTGCGGTCGTCGAGGATGTCGACGTCGAGCGCACAGGTCGAGGGGCAGTCGTGCGGGCAGACGGAGCGGCCCACGCGGGCAACGGCGGCGGCGGTCATGCGGCAGGCGTAGCGCCCGGCGCGGGCGGCGACAACTACTCTTCGGCGCGGATGCGGGCGAGCTCGAACTGGAACAGCCGCAGCGACAGGAAGATCGCGAAGGCGAAGCAGACGATGCCGGTGACGTTGGTCAGCGGAACGCTCGCGAGCAGCGGCACATGCTTGGCGGCCAGCAGCAGGATCACGAGCACAAGGACAGCGGCGACTTCGGGCACGCGAACGGGCATGGTTTGCCTTTCAACAAACCGCATGGCCGACGCTTGCCGATGCGAATGGGTCCCACGGGCGAAAAATCACCCGCGCCGCATAGACTTACGCGAAACGCCGAAAGGTTCCATCGATTTTCGTGAAGACGCGAAAAAATGCCGCGGGTCCGTTGCGGACCCGCAACATGCGGGCGTCAGGTCAGCGGCTGTAGGGCCGGCTGCGGAACAGGCCGCGCTCGATCTCGCGCTGGCGATGCTCGAGGTCGATCTGCGACATCGACTGGTTCAGGTAGTCCAGTTCGAGTTCGGCCCGGCTCCGCGGCTTGAGGCGAGCCCGCAGGGTATCAATGAGTCCCATTTCGGTTCTCCTTTCCAAACGCCCGGAAAATGGGCGTGCGAGGCCGCTTCGGCAACCGGCCGGCGCGCATGGCTGCCTTGACGGCGCCAAATCGGTGCGGACACACTCCCCGTCGGCCGGGGAGGCCGGGGACGTGCGCAAAATGCTCAACATCTGCCGGATGTTGTGGGTCGCAATCGTGCTGGCGGTCGGCAGCGTGCCGGCCGTGGCCGCCTCGGCGCGCGTGGCGCTCGTCATCAACAACACCGCCTCTGCGGGGCTCATCGCGGCAGACCGGAGCGACGACGGGCAGGTCGTCGCCAACGCGCTGCTGGGCGCCGGATTCGACGTCGACCGCTTCGAAAACATCTCCGCCGGTTCGCTGGCCGAAAATCTCGACCGCTTCGTCGCCGTGGCCACGGGCGCCGACATCGCGCTGGTTTACTTTGCGGGCGGGGTGGTCGCGCCGAACGGCGCCAACCTCCTCCTGCCGGCGGACGCCAATCCGGACGAAGCGGGCGCCGGCGAGGCGGGGGCCGCCTCCCTCGACGATTTCGCCCGGCGGCTAGGGGCCGCGGCGCACCACACCGTGATCTTCGTCGATCCCTTGCCCGGCCTGGGGGGCGTTGCCGCGCCCGCTGCCGATGCGGGCAATGTGCTCGAGGTGTTTTCGGTCGCGCCGGGGACCGGCGAAACCTCGCTCGCTTCCGTCTTCCCCCGTGCGGTCGCGCTTCGCCTCACCGGCAAGGACCAGTCGCTGGCGCAAATCGCGCAGAGCATCACCGCCGACGTCCGCGAGCAGACCGATGGCCGGCAGACACCGTTCT
>CAYRZM010000059.1:0-2049 GCA_964428685.1 uncultured Devosia sp.
GTCGCACTCGCCGCCTTGGTCGCAGATCGGACAATCGAGCGGATGGTTGATGAGCAGGAACTCCATCACCCCTTCGCGCGCCTTCTTGACCATCGGCGTGGTGGTGAAGATTTCGGGCGGCTCGCCGTTCGGGCCGGGACGGAGGTCTTTGACCCCCATCGCGCACGACGCCTGCGGCTTTGGCGGCCCGCCTTTCACCTCGATGAGGCACATCCGGCAATTGCCGGCGACGCTCAGCCGCTCGTGGTAGCAGAAGCGCGGGATCTCGGCGCCCGCCGCTTCCGCCGCCTGCATCAGCGTGAAGTAGTCGGGGACATCGACCAGCCTGCCGTCGACTTTGATATTGGCCATGCCGCTACGCCCTGTTCCAGCGCGAAAGAAAAAGACCGAGGATCGTCACCACCACTCCGAACCAGAGGAGCAGCGGCGAATAGGCCGGCAGCACCGAGGCGCCGATGAACCGCTGCAGGTGATCGCAGTCGACGCCGTCGCCGGCGAGACACCCCAGCTTGCCGTCGAGGCGCCAGCCGAGGCCGCCGAGCTGGCTGTAGTAGCTCACCCACCAGGCGACCGCCGCCGACATCAGCGCCAGACCCGCATAGGTCACCGCGCTGCCCGGCTTGGCTTTTTCGACACGTGCGGGCTTCATGCCGAGCACCTCTGGCTCATCCAGAGCTTGATGTGCTCGAGATGCGCCCAGTCATAGGCAAAGTCGGAGTTGCCGTTGGCCTCGAGATGGTCGAGGCGCACCTTAGCTTCCTCGAGCGTGGGGATGTGCCCCTCCTCCACCGGCCACATCACGAAGTGATGCGACTTGAGCGGGGTGAACCACTCGGCCTTGCGGTTGTAGAACCGCTTGTGAACGGTGTTCCAGACGTACGCCTCGAGGTGCTCGACCGTCTGCCACACACTCATATTCACGGCCATCATCGGGTCGTTGTACGGCCGGAGCTCGAGTGCGCCGCCATTGCTGCCGTCGCCGACGAGCCGCCAGACGAAGCCTGGCATGCGGTCGGCCATGGCATTGATGCGGCCGAGGTTGTCCACGAAATCCGCCATCCGCGGATCGTCGATCGGGTAGTTCAGCCGGCCGATGTTGAGCTCCGCGACGTGCATCTTCACTCCGCGGCGATCGACGGCACGGCGCCGTCATTGTCGGAACGGTAGGTGTAGCTGTCGATCCGCTCTTCCATCACCGGGCGGAAATTGCGGATGAGGCCCTGGATCGGCCACACCGCACCGTCGGCGAAGGCGCAGATGGTGTGCCCTTCGATCTGCTTGGTGACCTCGAACAGCATGTCGATCTCGCGCTTCTGGGCGCGCCCTTCGACCATGCGTTCCATGACCCGCATCATCCAGCCCATGCCTTCGCGGCACGGCGTGCACTGGCCGCAGCTCTCGTGCTTGTAGAAGGCGCTGAGCCGCCAGATGGCGCGGATGATGTCGGTGGACTTGTCCATGACGATGACCGCGGCGGTGCCGAACGACGACCCCATCTCTTTGGTGCCGTCGAAATCCATCAGCATGTGGCGCGCCTTTTCGCCTGGCACGCACGGGGTCGAGGAGCCGCCGGGGATCACCGCGAGCAGGTTGTCCCACCCGCCGCGGACGCCGCCGCAATGCTTGTCGATCAGCTCGTCGAGCGGGATGCCCATGGCCTCTTCGACCGTCGCCGGCTGGTTGACGTGCCCCGAGATGTTGAAGAGCTTGGTGCCGGTGTTGTTGGGCCGGTTGATGCCCGCAAACCACGCGCCACCCCGGCGCAGGATTTCCGGCACGACGGCAATCGACTCGACATTGTTGACCGTCGTCGGGTTGCCGTAGACGCCCATCGCGGCCGGGAACGGCGGCTTCAGCCGCGGCTGGCCCTTCTTGCCCTCAAGCGACTCCATGAGCGCGGTTTCTTCGCCGCAGACATAGGCGCCGGCGCCGTGATGGACGACGATCTCGAAATCCCAGCCATGGACATTGTCCTTGCCGATGAGCTTGGCGTCATACGCCTCCTGCACGGCGGCCTCGAGCCGCTGGCGCTCGCGGATGAACTCGCCG
>CAYRZM010000060.1:0-9455 GCA_964428685.1 uncultured Devosia sp.
TCGTCGATGCGCTTGCGGATGACTTCGATCGACTGCGCGATCAGCGACGACATCCGGTCGTCGACGCCCTGCGGGCTGAGCTTGACGGTCAGCTTGCCGTCCGGTGTCTCGCCGAAGACCAGCTCCTGCGTGCCGCCGATGCCGAGCACGCCGTTGCCGTTCTGGAGCTTCTGCAGCGCCGTCTGGGCCGCCGCCTTCTGCGTCGCGTCGGTCAGCTCGATGGTGATGCCGTCGGCATCGGTGGTGATGATGTTGCCGATGCCGTTGTCGCCCGCCAGCACCTGCCTTGCATCACGACGAAGCGTCTTCAGCCGCTCCTGTATGATCGAATCTCGATTGACCTGGAGCAGCAGATACGAGCCGCCCTGCAGGTCGAGGCCGAGCGTCATACCCTGGTGCGGCAGGAACGACGGCCACGCCGCGAGCTGGTCCTTGGAAAAGAAGTTGGGAACCGCAAAGAGCAGGCCCAGCACGGCGACGATGGCGATGATCGCAGTGCGGATGGGCGTAAACTGAAGCATGCTGGAATATCGTCCTTGCGGCGGCGGCCTCAGCCGGCCTTGGTTTCAGCGGGCGCCGGATTGGCGCGCGAGCGCACGTCGGCGACCATGCCGCGCACGACCTTTACGCGCGTCCCCTGCGCGATCTCGACCTCGAGATCCTCGCCGTCGACCGCCTTGGTCACCTTGCCGACGATGCCGCCGGTGGTCACCACCGTGTCACCGCGCGAGATCTTCGACAGCATCTCCTGCTGCGCCTTGGCGCGCTTCTGCTGCGGCCGGAAGATCAGGAGCCAGAAGATCACCACCAGCAGCAAGATCGGGGCGAACTGGATCAGGAGGTCGGAAATGCCTCCGGTGGGTGCGGTCGGGGCGCCGGTGCTCTGCGCGAGAGCGGCGGTCACGAACATGAAGGTCTCCTTGAATGGGCGATCGGCTTGTCAAAAACGCCGCGGTTGATCGCATATAAGCTGCGTTTCGGGCAATGGGAGAGCCCACCCGGCCAAAAGCGCGCGGACTATATAGCCGCCCCGTGGGCTTGCAAAGCGCTTCGAGGCGGTCCTAAACCGCCATTTCGACGCAGGATTCCGAGCTGAATGCCCGACGAGACCTTGACGCAGATCGCCGCGTCGCTGGCCCGCATCGCCGATCGTCTCGAGGCGATGGCCCCGTCCACACCCGTCAACGTGCCGCTCCTTGGGACGGCGGATGCGTATCACTGGGAGGCCGAAGGCCGCCTCCTGCCCGTTCCAAAGGTCGCCCGCGTCCCCTTCGGCCTGCTCAAGGGCATCGACAGCGTGCGCGACACGCTCCTCGCCAACACGCTGCAGTTTGCCAAAGGCTATGCGGCCAACAACGCCCTGCTGTGGGGCGCCCGCGGAATGGGCAAGAGCTCCCTGGTCAAGGCAGTCCATGCCGAGGTCGCGGGCCATGTGCCGGCACGCCTCATCCTCATCGAGATCAGCCGCGAAGACATCGAGTCCCTGCCCCGGCTCATGCGGCTGATCGCCCGAGAGGACGCGCGGTTCATCGTCTTCTGCGACGATTTGAGCTTCGATCGGGACGAGACGAGCTACAAATCGCTCAAGGCCATCCTCGATGGCGGCCTCGAAGGCCGGCCCGACAATGCGATCTTCTACGCGACATCCAATCGCCGCCACATGATGCCGCGCGAGATGATCGACAACGAGCGGGCCACCGCGATCAACCCCGGCGAGGCCGTCGAAGAGAAAGTTTCGCTCTCCGACCGCTTTGGGCTCTGGCTCGGCTTTCACAACTGCGACCAGCCCACCTACCTCGAAATGGTGCGCGGCTACTGCGAGGCCTATGGCCTCGCCATCGACGCCACGAGTCGCGACGCCCGCGCCATCGAGTGGGCGCAGACCCGCGGCGCCCGGTCGGGCCGCGTCGCCATCCAGTTCGTCCGCGCCATCGCCGGCGAGCTCGGCCGCGCCATCTGAACACTTATGATGAACGAAAGATAAACGGACTGCTCCGCGTCCGTTCAAGCGCCGCGGCGCACTCTCACTCCCAACATCAGCCTTGGGAGATGCAAATGCTCCAGTCCCTGTTCGACATTGCCGACGCCGTCATCACGCTGCTGCCGCTGATCGCGACTGCCGGCTTCGTGACCTTCCTCGGCTACAGGCTGCACGTCACACATTAGCGAGTTGCCCACCGGGTCATCCTCGTGCGGGCGACCCCGTTCACGCCGCCAAAACGGAAATCCCCGCTGGCGCGGGGATGACCTGGTGGGCGCACTGATCTTGAGCAGTCTTAGCCGGCAAGGAGCGGGATCGGATCGACCGGCGTCGCTCCCATGCGGAGCTCGAAGTGGAGCTGCGGCCGAGTGACCGAGCCCGTCATTCCCACGAAGCCGATGCTGTCGCCGCGGTTGACCGTGTCGCCCTTGTTGACGCTGATCGACGCCAGGTGCGCGTAGGCCGAGACGTAGCCGTTGGGGTGGCGGATCAGGACGAGGTTGCCATAGCCCTCGACGCCCGAGCCGACATAGATCACCGTGCCGTTTTCGGCCGCGCGGACGGCGGTACCGGCGGGCGCATCGATGTTGATGCCGGTGCCCTTGCTGGCGATGAAGTCGGTGATGACCTTGCCCGAGACTGGCCAGCGGAATTTGTCGGCGCCCGACATCGCCGGCTCGGCAGCCGGGATCTTCGCCGGCATCGGATCGGCTGTCGCCACCTGAACGGGCTTGTTGACCGTCACCGCAGCCGGAACCGCGGGCGTTGCGGCCGGCGTGATCGCCGCGGTTTTGGTATCGTCGACGGCCGTCACCTGGGGCGTTGTCTTGGGCAGGCCGCCCTTATCCATCGCCGCCAGCAGGTCCGGCCGGCCCGGAATGATGATGCGCTGACCGACGAAAATCTTGTCCGGAGAGCTCAGCCCATTGGCGGTGACGATCGCCTGCGCCGTCACGTCGTAGTGCCGCGCGATGGTGTAGAGCGACTCGCCGCTCTCGATCACGTGCGTGTAGACGCCTGCCGGGATGACCTTGAGCGTGGTGGGGGGCGTCGCCAGCGTCGCGGTCTGGGCCGCATCGACCGAAGCGAGGGAGGTTTGGGCGGACATGGGCTGATCACTTCCTGTGAGAGGCGGCAGGGCAGTACTCTGGACGGTGCCGGCCGGGGCGCTGCCGGTGACAAGCCCGCCGCTCCCGCCCCCGACGTCCTCGGGAGGGGTGAAGGGGCCTGTCGCGACCTGGGTGGAGATCGGCTTGAGCGTCTGCGGCATCGCCTGGACGCCGACGGTGCTCGTGGGCTGCGGCGCGATCGATCCGGTGACGTCGTCGCCACCCATCCCCAGACCGAAAGTGGAGCAGCCCGACAGTGCGGCCGATCCCACGAGAAGACCGGCGAACGCGGCGATTCTCAGCGCCTGGCCGGCAACGCGATTACTCATCAGTCCAACTCAACGCAGCTACCCGATGCGCTGGACGATAGGCATTTTAGGTAAAGACGAGTTTAAGGCGCTCGCGTTTTGCGCGGGGCGAATCTGACCGGATTCAGGCGGTGTTAGGGATGAGCGGCGTGTCGCGCCCGGTTCCCGGCCGCCGCGTCATCATCCGCTTGACCAACGCCTCGTGCGAGTGCGTCAGGCGGTTGTCCCACGTCCGCACGCTGCCGCCGCCCAGATGCCCGACCAGCGGCGTGAGCGACACATAGCTCCGCAGCGGCCTTCCTCCGCGCGAAATGAACTGGCCGTGGAAGGCCATCACCTCGCCCACGAACCCGCCCCGCCGCACCGCCCGCCGCCGCTCGTCACGGTCGAGGCAGTAGGCGACGAGACGCCAGTCGACGTCGCCGGCGATCCCGTCGCGAGCGATCCTGCTCAATAACAGACGGGCACCGGCCGGGGAGAGAATGTAGCCGTCGCCACCGCTCGCCGGCCAGTGCGCCGGCTTGCCCGCGACCACTGCGGCGACGCTGGTGTAGGCAAAGGGGCGCCGCAGATAGGCGTAGGTCTCGGGCATCATCCGTTCGTTGACGAAGCAGATGTCGAAGTCTGCCGGAACCTCGAGCGCGGCGAGCGACACCGGAAGTCCGACGAAGAAACAGGCGTCGTCCTCGAGGATGAGGCCGGGTCGGCCGCTCGCCGCGATCCGTTCCCATCCGGCGACATGCGACATGAAGCAGCCCAGCGTGCCGCGCATCTTCTCGCCGTAGCCCATCGACACGGCGCGCTCGACATACGACGGCAGGTAGGACCCCCGCACGGCCGGGATGCGCTGCAGCGGCAGACTGCCGAGCTGGGCCAGCGTCCGCTGGTGGCGGAGCGTGTCGGAGTCGAGATTGACGAGGTAGACGTCGTAGTCGGGCGCTACGGCCGGCTGGTGGCGCCAGCGCTTCCACAGGTCGCGGTAGACGCGCGCCTGACGCGCCAGCATTCCCGCCCTCGAGCGCGGTCCCCCGAGCCTGCCGAGCCGCCGCGCCATCGTTTCGGCGCGCGCGAAATCGCGGTTGAGCATTGCAAGGCGGAATTCACCGCGGAGCCAGTCGCCCGTGGCGCCGTGGAGCTTGTGGAAACGATCAAGGAGCGCCCGCGCCGTCTCCACGTCGAGCCGCACCAGCGCGGCGTCGATGTAGAGGAGGTCGATGTCGGCCGACTTGTAGCGCCGGGCCCGGTCGGCAAAGGCATCGAACGGCGCCCACGTCTCGGAGATCCGGAGCTCCGTGAGGTATTCGCGCGCCACCAGCGGATCGCGCGGATGGCGTTCGACGAGATTGCGCAGCAACGCGAATTTCCGGTCACGCGGCAGGCCGTGCGCGGCCGATTGCGCATGCCACAACATGCGAAGCACAGTCGCATCCCGCGACTGTGCTTGTTTTTTTTCAGGAACCGATGACCCCCGGCGCACCACGCCGGGCGCTGGTCGGGACCGAATCAGGGAGCGTAGCTGTAAGGCGTGCCGAAGCCCGTGCTGCCGGAGGCGCTGACGCCATCCCGCGAGCTCAGCACCACGTTGCACTTGATCACGTGGCCGTCCTTGTCGATCGCAGTGATGTCGACCCGCGTGTAGTCGCCCGCGTCGATCGTCTTAGTCCCCGTCATCGGAATGTGGCTGCCCTTCTTGAAGCCGAGCGGATCGAGCAGCGCCTTGGCCGCGCCGGTGATGGTCCAGGTCACGACGGCCTTGCCGCCACCCTGGCGCGCGATGGTCACCGTGCAGCTCAGGTTCTCGTTTTCGGTCGACTTGGCGGTGTCGCTGAGCTTGTCATGCGAAATTTCCGCCGCGAGCCACAGCGCGTCGGGCGCGAGGCTGCTCTCGGGGTACTGGTAGACGAAATTCTCGAGTGCGGAGGGAGTCTGCTCCTGCACGGCAACGGCGAGCGCCGCGGCATCCGCCGTGACCGAGCCCGCAATAAAAATCCCCACCGAAGCGAGGATGGCCAAAACCGATGTTTCTGACATGAGAACCCTCTTTCAAAATCCGCCGCGCGCACCCTGCCATTGGAGCGCTGTTCGGTCAATTGGGGGACGCGTTCAAACCATTAGAATTGCAACGTTTTGATCACGCGACTGGCGCTTTTGCAGGTGGGAGTGAGAATTCGGCAACGAGCGATGGGTCGGGCGTCACGGCGGTGTCGAAAATCCAGCTGGCCAGGCTGTGATGATTCAGGCGCTCTGTCTTGTTGGCCCCGCTCTTCAACCGATAAACGGCGGCCGCGAACGGCACCGCTGCGGGCTCGTCGCCGAGTACGGGTTTGAGTCGCCACTTGGCCACGTGGTGGCCGTCATGGAACACCGCATTGAGCTGGGAGAAGCGAGCCTCGGGGCGAACCATCGGGTTCATCGAAACGATCACCGAGCTGCCGCAGTAGTAATCGAACTCCTTCTCGGGTTCGTTCGGACTCGGAATCTTGCTGACCTGAGCCGTCTGGACGTTGAAGGCGTAGCCCTCGCGAATGATGTAGCCGGCGCGCGGATCAGCCTCCGAGACAAACTCGACGAGACGGTTTGAAATCAGGTCGTCAGCGTCCAGCTGGAAAAAGTAATCCGCACCGGATTCAACCGCCCAACGGCGCATCGCCATTTGCTTGGGAACGATGTCGGCCCAACTCCAGGCAGCGACCTTTTCGGGAGGGACCGGAGGCAGAACGATAAAGTTCAGCCGCTTGTCCTTGAATATCGGACCTTCCGGTATCTCGTTGCAGACAATCGAGACCCGGTAGCGGTCAGACTTCTGCGCGAATACCGAAGTAAGGGTCTCTTCGAGGAGACCGACGACCCGCTCCCACGAGTTCGTCAGGTGCCTTCCGATAAAGGGGATGCCGATTGCGATTTCGCGAGTCATTTGTTCCTCAAGGCAATCCAAACTCGGCTCGTAGCGCACCATCCGGCTCGATGGCGTTGTCGAACATCCACTTGTTCAATGTGCGGTTCCACTCTCCCCACGGACGAACCTCGCGCTGGGAAAAATTTTCACCGTTGTATAGCCGGTAGATGCCGGCGCGAAACGGTACGTCCGCCGGGTCGTCGCCCAAGACGGCCCTGAAATGGTCCCTGACCCGGCGATGTCCTCCCGCCCAGATCGCATTCAGCTGCGCTTGCCGGGCCGCAGGTCGGATCAGCGGATTCATCGAGACGACAACCGAGCTGCCGCACCATCGATTGAAGGTGGAGCTGGGATCGGTAGCGGTTGGAAGGGAGGCGAGCTTCCCCGATGACCCATCGAGCGCATAGCCCGTTTCGAGGATGTATCCCGCTCGGGGCGGCGCGTTGTTCAGATATTCGATCAGGCGGCACGAAATGAGATCATCCGCGTCGAGCGCGTAGAAGTATCGGCCTGTGGAGTGCGCGGCCCATTGGCGGAGGGCGTATTCTTTTTTGGCGATGTCCTTGAATGGCTGCGCCTTGAGTTCCTCTTTCTCAACCCGGGGCAGCACCAGATAGTTGATGCGCCTGTCCTCAAAAGGTGCGCCCTCGGGAACGTCGTTACAGGCCACGACCATCTGGAAATTCGAAGATGTCTGCGCAAACACGGACTCCAGAGTTTGCGCAAAGAGAGACTTGACCCGATCCCACGATACGCAGAGGTGGCGTCCGATGAGGCAGGTGCCGATGATCACTTCGTTGCTGGTCACACTCCCCTCACTCAATCCCCACCTCCCCATCCATCTGCCGGGCGAGATCGAGGTCGGTGGCCTGCAGCGACACCGGGGTTACGGTAATGGCGCGGCCGTGCATGAGCTGGTGGAAGTCGAAATCGGGATGAAGCGGCTTCGGCGTTTCGGGGATGGCGACGAAGAACTTGCCGGGCGTGTCGGACGGGTAGTAGCGCATGGGCGAGCGCGAGAAGCGCTGCGTCGGCACCACGCGGACGCCGGCGACTTCGTCGGGCGCGCAGAATGGGAAATTGACGTTGAACCAGGCACCCTGCCCGGCTTTGGCGCGGATGGCTTCGACCACGCGCGCGGCGTAGCGGCGCGACACGCTCCAGTCGACTTCGCGGCGGTGCTCGTAGTCGACGCCCTGGCTCATGGCGATGCCGAGCGCGCCCTGCAGCGCGCCTTCGCGCGCGCCGGCCGCGGTGCCCGAGCAGTTGACGATGTCGCCGAGATTCTGGCCGTTGTTGACACCGGAGAGCACGATGTCGGCCGGCCGGTCCTTGCACAGGAACGTCATTCCGACGACCACGCAATCGGCCGGCGAGCCGTCGGGCACGGCAAAGACCCGCGGCCGCTTTTCGATGAGCTCGAGCTCGCGCCCGAAGGTGAAGCGGTGCGCGGCGCCCGACTGGTTGCCGTCGGGGGCGCAGACCCACACATCGTCGCTCAGTTCCCGCGCCACCGCCTCCATCACCGCGATGCCCGGGGCATCGACCCCGTCGTCGTTGGTGATGAGGATGCGGAGGCTCATTTGCTGATGGTCTTGAGTCCGCCCATATAGGGCTGCAGCGCCTCGGGCACGGCGATGGTGCCGTCTTCCTGCTGGTAGTTTTCCATCACCGCGATCAGCGTGCGGCCGACGGCGAGCGCCGAGCCGTTGAGGGTGTGGACGTGGCGGACCTTGCCGTCCTTGCCCTTGAAGCGCGCGTCCATGCGGCGGGCCTGGAAATCCCCGCAGACCGAGCAGGACGAGATTTCGCGATAGGTGTCCTGGCCCGGCAGCCAGACCTCGATGTCGTAGGTCTTCTGCGCGCCGAACCCCATGTCGCCGGTCGAAAGCGTCATCACCCGGTAGTGGAGGCCGAGCCGGCGCAGCACTTCCTCGGCGCAGGCCAGCATGCGCTCATGCTCGTCGGCCGACTGCTCGGGCGTGGTGATCGAGACCAGCTCGACCTTGTCGAACTGATGCTGCCGCAGCATGCCGCGCGTGTCGCGCCCGGCGCTGCCGGCTTCGGAGCGGAAGCACGGGGTGAGCGCGGTGAAGCGTAGCGGCAGCTCGTCCTCGGCGACGATGGACTCGCGCACGAGATTGGTCAGGGGGACTTCGGCGGTGGGGATGAGCGCGAGCCGGCCCTCGCCATGCGGCACGAAGAACAAATCCTCCTCGAACTTCGGCAGCTGGTTGGTGCCGTAGAGCGCATCGTCCTTCACCAGCAGCGGGGGCTGCACTTCGGTGTAGCCGTGCTCGGTGGTGTGGAGGTCGAGCATGAACTGGCCGAGCGCGCGCTCCATCCGCGCGAGCTTGGACTTGAGCACGGTGAAGCGCGCGCCGCTGAGCTTGGCGGCGGCTTCGAAATCCATCATGCCGAGGGCTTCGCCGGTCTCGTAGTGCTCGCGTGGCTTGAACGAGAAGCTCGGCTTCGGCGGCCGGATCTTCGCGGCGGTTGCGGCGTTGCCGTTGCGGCCAAAATATTCGACGTTGGCGCTTTCGTCCTCGCCCGGTGGAACGTCGTCCTTGGGCAGGTTGGGCATCACCAGCAGCGCCTGGCGCAGCTTGTCCTCGGCGGCGCGGCGTTCGTCCTCGCCGGACTGGATCGTGTCCTTGAGCTGGGCGACCTCGTCCATCAGCGCCTGAGCTTTGGCCTCGTCCTTCTGCGCCTTGGCCTGGCCGATCTGCTTGGACAGCGCGTTGCGCCTGGCCTGGGCCTCCTCGACGCGGACGATGATCGCCTTGCGGGCGTCGTCGAGCGCGAGCAGCTCGGACGCGGAAAAGGGCACGTTCTTGCGATGCGCGAGCGCGCGGTCGGCCGCGGCGGCGTTGGCCCTGATCCAGTTGATGTCGAGCATGGCGAAGGTCCTGAAAGCAGGCTCCTTTTGGGGGAGCGGCTGGGCAATGGCAAGAGGCGGGCGCGACGGGACCTCCGGTGCCCCGGAACGTGTGCAAGGTGGACAGCGCTCCCGGGACGACACGCCCCTGGGGACTGTTTATGGGACGTACCGTCCCGGGAGCGGCAGGATTTCGGAGTGGGGTTCAGGCTGGCGAGTCCTGCCGCCAGCGTTAAGCCCAAACCTCGCAAGGGGACGATCCCTCACGCCTACCGGCCTCGTT
>CAYRZM010000061.1:0-14027 GCA_964428685.1 uncultured Devosia sp.
GGCCAAGCGGCTCAATCGCATCGCCTTCGAGGAGATGCTCGAAATGGCCTCGCTCGGCGCCAAGGTGCTGATGATCCGCTCGGTCGAGATGGCCATGGCGCACAAGGTGCGGCTGGTGGTGCGCTCGACCTTCGACGACCCGGAGGCACCGCAGGTGGCCCCCGACGGAACGCCCGGCGTGCCCGGCACGCTCGTTTGCGATGAGGATGAGATCATGGAAAAGACCATCGTATCGGGCGTGACGCTGGCGCGCGCCGAGGCCAAGATCACGCTGCGCGACGTCAAGGATCGTCCGGGCGTCGCGGCGGCCGTGTTCGGGGCCTTGGCGGACGAATCGATCGTCGTCGACATGATCGTCCAGAACATCTCCGAGGACGGCTCGGTCACCGACATCACCTTCACCGTGCCCGACAGCGAATACGACAAGTCGGTGCGGGCACTCGATGCCGCGCGGGTCGCCGGGCATGTCGAATATGCCAGGATCACCGGCAGCAAGGGCGGCGCCAAGGTTTCGGTGGTCGGGGTGGGGATGCGCAACCATGCGGGCGTCGCGGCCAGCATGTTCAAGGCATTGGCCGACAAGGGCATAAATATCCAGCTGATCACCACCTCGGAGATCAAGACTTCGGTGCTGATCGACGACGAATATGCCGAGCTTGCGGTGCGGGCGCTGCATACGTATTACGGGTTGGACAAGCCGGCGGCCTGAGCAGCGAAGGCCCCGGAATTCCTCAACAGCCGCGCCGGCCGGACTGCATCGGCGGGCGCCAAGGAGGCGGTGCGGGCCGCTCGGGGTGATGGCGACAGGGATCGGCGGTCCGCGCGTCCTGCTCCGGCAGCTGCGCGAAACCATGGCGGAGCCGCTGGCCGCGCAGGACCGGCTCGACAAGATCGTCACCCTCATCGCCACCAACATGCGGGCGGACGTCTGCTCGTTCTATGTGCTGCGCGACGACGGCGCGCTCGAGCTGTTCGCGACCTACGGCCTCAAGCGCGAATCCGTGCACTTGACCACGCTGCGGCTGGGCGAGGGCCTCGTCGGCCTCATCGCGGCGCAAGCCGAACCGCTGAGCCTCGAAAACGCGCCGGCGCATCCGGCCTTCGCCTATCGGCCGGAGACGGGCGAGGATCCATTCCGTGCCTTCCTCGGCGTGCCGGTGCTGCGGGCCGGGCAGACGCTCGGCGTGCTGGTGGTGCAGAATCGCGACGCGCGCGTCTACAGCGACGACGAAGTCGAGGCGATGCTGACCACCGCCACCATTCTCGCGGAGATGGTGGTGACGTCCGAATTCGAGGCCCTGATCCGGCCGGGCCAGGACATCGACCTGCGCCGGCCGCGCAGCTTCACCGGCACCAGCTTTTCCGAAGGCATCGCGCTCGGCCAGGTGGTGCTGCACGATCCGCGCGTGGTGGTGACCAACTTCATCGCCGAGGACACCGACAAGGAGATCGCCCGGCTGGATGCGGCGCTCGCCACCATGCGGGTGTCGATCGACGACATGCTCGAGCATGGCGACATGCAGTCGGGCACCGAGCACTACGACATTCTCGAGACCTACCGGATGTTCGCCAACGACCGCGGCTGGGTGGAGCGGCTCGAGGAGGCGATCGCCAACGGCCTCACGGCCGAAGCCGCGGTCGAGCGCGTGCAGAACGACACGCGGGCCCGTATGCTGCGCTCGACCGACCCCTATATCCGCGACCGGCTGCACGATTTCGACGATCTCGCCAACCGGCTGCTGCGGGTGCTGACCGGCGACGGCAGCGCGCCGACGACGCGCGAACTGCCCGAGAACGCCATTCTAGTGGCGCGCAATATGGGGCCGGCTGAGCTGCTCGAATACGACCGCACGCGGCTGCGCGCCATCGTCCTCGAAGAGGGCGGCGCCACGGCGCATGTGGCGATCGTCGCGCGCTCGCTCGGGCTCGTCGCGGTGGGGCAGGCCGAGAACATCGTTTCGGTCTCGGAAAACGGCGACGACATCATCGTCGATGGGCCGGGCGGGCTCGTGCATCTCAGGCCGACGCCCGAGCTCGAGCAGAACTATGTCGACAAGGTGCGGCTCGGCGCCAAGCGGCGCGCCCACTACCTCGAGCTCAAGGACCGCCCGGCGGTGACGCGCGACGGCATCGCCATCACGCTCCTCCACAATTCCGGGCTGGTGGCCGACCTGCCGATGCTCAACGACACCGGTGCCGAGGGCGTCGGGCTGTTCCGCACAGAGCTGCAGTTCATGATCGCGAGCCGCCTGCCCAAGGTGCAGGAGCAGATCGCGCTCTACCGCGAGGCGATCAAGGTCAGCGCCGGGCGGCCGATCGTCTTCCGCCTGCTCGATGTGGGCGGCGACAAGGTGATCCCGTATCTGCGCGCGGCGCCCGAGGAAAACCCGGCGATGGGTTTTCGCTCGCTGCGGCTGGCGCTCGACCGGCCGGGCCTCTTGCGCACGCAGGTGCGGGCGCTGCTCACTGCGGCCGATGGCGGGCCGATGAAGATTCTCGTGCCGATGGTCACCGAGACGGCCGAGTTCGTCGAGACCAAGCGGGTGGTCAAGCTTGAGCTGGAGCGGCTGGTGCGGGCCGGGCAGAAGCCGCCATCCGAGCTCCAGATCGGCGCGATGATCGAAGTGCCCTCGCTGCTGTTCGAGCTCGACCGGGTGCTGCCCGAGGCGGATTTCGTCTCGATCGGGTCGAACGATCTCATCATGTTCCTCAACGCCGCGGACCGCGCCAACCCGCGGGTCAGCAAAGCCTACGATCCGATCGCCCTGCCGCGGCTCCGGGCGCTTCGGCATATCGTCGACATGGCGCGCCGCTACAACGTGCCGATCACGATGTGCGGCGAGCTGGCCGGTCGCACGCTCGAGGCGCTGGCGCTGATGGCGATCGGCATGACGCGGCTCTCGATGTCGCCCTCGGCCATCGGGCCGATCAAGGAGATGGTGATGGGCCTCGAGCTCCGGCCGGTGCGCGCGGCGGTGGCCGCGGCGCTCGGCGAAGGGCAGTCGGGCGTCGGTGTCCGCGAGCTCCTCGCGGACCTCGCGGAAAAGCAGGGGCTGGCGATTTGATCCGCTCTCTCGTCACCGGCAAAGGCCCCCTCACCCGGAGGGCTGCGCCCTCCGACCTCTCCCCCGAGGGAGAGGTGGTGCGTGGGCGGGATCGTGCCCCCTTGCACCTCTCCTTTTGGGGGAGAGGTCGGCGCGTAGCGCCGGGTGAGGGGGCCTCGGCCACCACGAGCAAGTTCTGACCATGCCCTCCCTGCCCGAAGACAAGCTCGCGCAACTCGAGAAGCGTTTCGACAGCGTCGAAGCGGCGCTCGCCTCCGGCCCTTCGGCCGAGGAGTATGTGCGGCTCAGCAAGGAATATGCGGAGCTCGAGCCGGTGGTGCGGCCGATCACGGCGTGGCGCAAGGCGAGCGACGAGCTGCGGGCGGCCGAGGAGCTGGCGGGATCGGGCGACCGCGAGATGGCGGCGATGGCGGAGGCCGAGATCGGCGATCTGAAGCCACGCATTGCCCGGATGGAAGACGAGATCCGGATATTGCTCCTGCCAAAGGACGCGGCCGACGACAAGAACGTCATTCTCGAAGTGCGCGCCGGCACCGGCGGCGACGAGGCGGCGCTGTTCGCGGGCGATCTCATCCGCATGTACCAGCGCTACGCCGACCTCAAGGGCTGGAAGTTCACCCTGATGGAAGAGAGCCCCGGCGACGCCGGCGGGTTCAAGGAAGCCATCGCCCAGATTTCGGGCAAGGGCGCCTATGCGCGGCTCAAGTTCGAATCCGGCGTGCACCGGGTGCAGCGGGTGCCGGAAACCGAGGCCTCGGGCCGCATCCACACTTCGGCGGCAACGGTCGCGGTGCTGCCGGAGGTCGAGGACATCGACATCGACATCCGGCCCGAAGACATCCGCATCGACACGATGCGGTCGTCCGGCGCCGGCGGCCAGCACGTCAACACCACGGATTCGGCGGTGCGCATCACGCATCTGCCCACCGGCATCGTCGTCACCTCCTCGCTCAAGAGCCAGCACCAGAACCGGGCGCAGGCGATGGTGGTGCTGCGCGCCCGGCTCTACGAGGCGCAGCGTGAGGCGCGCGATACCGCGCGGGCCGACAGTCGGCGCGAGCAGGTGGGGTCCGGCGACCGCTCGGAGCGCATCCGCACCTACAACTTTCCGCAGGGGCGGGTCACCGACCACCGTATCAATCTGACGCTCTACAAGCTCGACAAGGTGATCGCGGGCGATGCGCTCGACGAGCTGATCGAGGCGCTGATCACCGAGCACCAGGCGGCGCAACTCGCGGCGATGGAGACGGTCAACTGAGCGGGGAATCGATCGGGCTGGCCTGGCGGCAGGTGCGCGACCGGTTGCGCGCCGGCGGCATCGAGACGGCCGAGCTCGATGCGCGCATCCTCGCACAGCATGCGCTTGGCATGGACGCCATGAGTCTGTTCCGGCGCGAGCGCGAGATCGTCACGCCCGAGGTGCAGCTCCGGCTCAACGACTACATGCAGCGCCGGCTGGTGGGGGAGCCGGTGAGCCGGATCGTGGGCGAAAAGGAATTCTGGAGCCTGCCCTTTGCGGTGAACGAGGCGACGTTGGTGCCGCGGCCGGACACCGAGACGCTGGTGGGGGAGGCCATCGCCTTCCTCGAGCACCGCCGCGGCCAGCGGTTTCTCGACCTCGGCACCGGCTCGGGGGCGATCGCGGTGTCGATCGCGGCCAGCGTGCCGCGGGCGCAGGGAATTGCCACCGACGTGTCGCAGGCGGCGCTCGAGGCGGCGCGGATCAATGCCCAGCGGCATGGCGTCGCAGACCGGCTGCAGTTCCGTATCGGCAACTGGTGGCAGGCGGTGTCGCATACCGAGCTTTTCGACCTGATCGTGACCAATCCGCCCTACATCGCGACCGACCAGATCGAGGCTCTGCCGCCCGAGGTCCGGGTGTTCGACCCGCGGATCGCGCTCGACGGCGGCTGGGACGGGCTCGAGGCCTATCGCGCCATCGCCGCCCAGGCGGCGCGGCGGCTCCATCCGGGCGGGGTGGCGATGCTCGAAATCGGCTACAATCAGGGCGAAGTCGTCCAGAAGATGTTCCTGAGGGCCGGATTCGGCGCGGCCGAGATTATTCAGGATCTGGCGGGTCTTGATCGGGTGGTGCTGGCTTCCCATTCTTGAGGATAAGGAAACCACGACGGGCCGCTCGGGCATTTTCCGCTTGGAAAATCAGGACCGACCCGCTAGTTTCCCGGTGCTGTCAGCGGCGCAGGTTGAGCGCCAAGGTGACGGCCATCCGCTCATCGGCGTGCCGGATTTCCGGCAAGGGTATTCCGGATCGGACCCCCGGCCTGAGATGATGAGCGCGAAGGCGGCCCCACCCGCACAGCTCTCGGACAGATGACCCGCCCATTGGCCGCCCGACGGGGCGCTGGGATCAAGCGGGTCTCCGGACAACCCACAACCACCCAGGCTCATGTTCAAGGCGAATAGCGACCGATGAGACCAAACCAGAACAACAAGAACCGGCAGCGCGGACGGAACAACAACGGCGGGCGCAAGCACGTCAACCCGCTCAGCCGGAACTTCGAATCCAACGGCCCCGACGTGAAGGTGCGCGGCAACGCCGCCCACGTGGCCGAAAAGTACCTCCAGCTCGCGCGCGATGCGCAGTCTTCCGGCGATCCGGTGCTGGCCGAGAACTACCTGCAGCACGCTGAGCACTATTTCCGGATCGTCGCCGCGGCGCAGCCGCAGAACCAGCAGCGCGACCAGTTCGGCCAGGTGATCGAGCAGGACGACGACGACGATTTCCCGCCGATCAACGACCGCTTCGCCTCGCCCGAGCCGCCGCAGCGCTTCCAGCCGCAGCCGCAGAACCAGCCGCAGGATGCCGGCGGCTTCTCGCCCGAGGGCGAGGAGGGTGGCGAGCCGATGGCGCAGGGCAATGGCGGCGACGCCGAGCCGGCGCTCAACGAAGACGGCCAGCCCTATGTCGCTCAGCAGAACGACAATGGCGGAAACGGCAACGGCGAGGGCCGCCGCCACCGCGATCGGAACCGCCGCCGCCGCGGCCGCGGCAATGGCGAGGGTGGGCAGGGCGGCAATGGCGGCGATCCCGCCAACGCGCCGCAGCCGGAAGTCGGCGAATTGCCGGCATTCCTCACCGCCGGCGGGAACGGCGCGGCGGAGTAGCTATTTCTCGGCAGCGGTTGCAGCCGCCGCAAGCTCCTCGCGGCGCTGCCGCAGGCCGGCCATCAGCAGGCCGAGGCCATGCTCGAAGCTCGAACCGGCCTCGCCGGAGGCGGCGCGCGCCCGCGCCGCGGCGAGGAGCGTCGGATAGTCCTGCATGCGGGTCCACACGGCGGCCAGGCGATCCGGCGGCTGTTCGCGCCGCCGCTCGATCTCGGACTGATATTCGAGCGCCGAGCCGGCCACGAAGTCGCCGAAGGTCAGGATCGTCGACAGCGCCTCGTCGGGCGGAAATCCGGCCTCGACCCAGAGCTTCATGAATTGCTCGATCATGGGCAGCGCCGCGTCGGTCGGCCGATTGCCGGCAACGACCCGCGCCCCGTCGCGATAGGCGATGATGGCGCGATACTGCCGCCGCATGCTTTCGGCGATCTTTTCGTCCCAGCTCAGCCCGGCGGGAAACGGCGGCTCGCCTGCGCGCTGGGCGCGCACCATCTCCTCGGCCATGAGGTCGAGCAGTTCGCGCTTGTCCTTGACATGCCAGTAGAGGGTGGGCGCCGAAATCCCGAGCTCGGTCGCCAGCCGGCGCAGCGTGAGGCCGTCGAGGCCGACTTCCTCGAGCAGCTGGATGGCGGTCTGGATCACATCGTCGCGCGTGACGGCCACAGGCCCTTGTCTCCCTAACGCTGTTCGGGTAGATAGCACGCCTAACAGTGTTAGGGAACCCCGGAGTCGCGATGCACGGAGGCGCATCCAGTGGCGAGGCGGCCGTCGAAGTCCGCCAGCTGACCAAGACGTTCAAAACGGTCGAGGCGGTGAAGGGCATCGACCTCACGGTCAAGACCGGCGAGACGTTCGGCTTTCTCGGGCCGAACGGGGCCGGCAAGTCCACGACCATCAAGATCCTTTGCACGCTCGCCGATGCGACCTCGGGCTCCGCGCGGGTGGCGGGATATGATGTCGCCACGCAGCGCGACGAGGTGCGGCGGTCGATCGGCCTCGTTTTCCAGGAACCGACGCTCGACGGGTATCTGAGCGCCGAGCAGAACCTGATCTTTCACGGCGAGCTCTACGGCGTCGACCGCCACACCGCGGCGCCGCGGCGCAAGGAAGTGATGGAGATGGTCGGGCTCTGGGACCGCCGCGCCGACCTCGTCAACACCTTCTCGGGCGGCATGCGGCGACGCCTCGAGATCGCGCGCGGGCTGCTGCATTCGCCAAAAGTGCTGTTCCTCGACGAGCCGACCATCGGGCTCGACCCGCAGACCCGCGCCTCGATCTGGCAGTATATCGGCGAGCTCCACAAGCGCGAGGAGATCACGGTGTTCGTCACCACCCACTACATGGACGAAGCCGAGAACTGCGACCGCATCGCCATCATCGACCAGGGGCGGATCGTGGCGCTCGACACACCCGACAACCTCAAAGCCGATGTCGGCAAGGACCGCGTGCAGATCGCGACCGCCGACGATCCCGCGGCGATCGCCGCGCTCAAGGACAGGTTCGGACTCGAGGCCAAGATGGTCGAGGGGCTCGTGACCATCGGCGTGCCCGAAGGCGCGGCCTTCGTGCCGCAGCTCTTTGAGAAGCTCGGTGTCGCCATCAAGTCGGTCACCGTGCAGCGGCCGACGCTCGACGACGTGTTCCTCAAATTTACCGGCACCTCGCTCCGCGACGCGGAGCAGAAGGGCGGGCCGAGCCCCGCCATGGCCGCACGCTTCCGCGGGAGATAGGCATGACCCAGGCTTCGATCGCATCCGTCGTCGTCCCCAAGGGCGGGCTTGGGCACGAAGCGCGGGCGGCCCTCGTGGTGTGGAACCGCGAGATGATCCGCTTCCGCCGCGACCTCACGCGCGTCATCTCGGCGGTGGTGCAGCCGCTGCTGTTCCTGTTCGTGCTGGGCGGCGGGCTGAGCTCGCTGGTGCAGGCGGGCACGGGCGGCGTCGACTTCAAGACCTTCCTGTTCCCGGGCGTGCTGTCGATGTCGGTGCTGTTCACCGCGGCGTTCGCCGGCATCTCGATGGTGTGGGACCGCGAGTTCGGCTTCTTGCGCGAAATGCTGGTGGCGCCGGTGTCCACGGCGGCCATCCTCACCGGCAAGTGCCTCGGCGGCGCGACGGTGGCGACCATCCAGTCGGTGGTGGTGATCGCGCTCGCGGGGCTCGTGGGCGTCCCCTACGACCCGGTGATGATCCTCGAACTCCTGGTGCTGCTCTTCATCATGAGCTTCATGATCACGGCGCTGGGGCTGGTGCTGGCGAGCCGGGTCAAGCAGGTGCAGTCGGCGATGCCGCTGGTGCAGATGCTGATCACGCCCCTGATGTTCCTTTCGGGCGCGCTGTTTCCGCTGAGCCGGCTGCCGGCCTGGCTGACGGTCGTCACACACATCAACCCGATGACCTATGCGGTCGAGCCCATCCGCGCAGCGGTCTTCGACCGGCTCGACATGCCGGCCCAGGCGCGGGCCATCCTCGACCCCGGCATCTGGTGGGGCAGCTTCGAGGTGCCGACCTGGATGCAGGTGGGCGTGGTCGTCATCGCCTCGCTGATCCTGCTGTTCGCGGCAGTGAAGCTCTTCAACCGGACGGAGTAGGACCGTACCACTCTCTCCACCCTCCCTCTCGCGGGGAGGGTAGCGCAGCTCGAGGCGAAGCCTCGTAGCGGAGCTGGGGAGGGGTGAACCACACCGGTACCGGGTTGTTCGCACCCCTTCCGAGCTGCGCTAGGTCGCTTCGCTCCCAAGCTCCGCCTGCCTCCCCGTCGAGGGGGAGGTGCGGGTAGCCTCGGGCCTTTTCGATTGCTGAAGCCTTCCTATATCTTTGATCGAAGTCAGGGAATGCGCCGCTTGTCGGGCATTTCCTCAAACCAACGCTTCGAGCGGCCAAACCGCGCCTGATTGGGCGGACGGCCGTGGCAAAAGGAGAGTTGCCTTGAATATCGAAAAGTACACCGAGCGGGCGCGCGGATTCATCCAGAGCGCGCAGCAAATGGCCCTGGGGCGCGGCCATCAGCAGTTTGCCCCGGTGCATCTTCTGAAAGTGCTGATGGACGACGACCAGGGGCTCGGCTCCGGACTGATCGACCGTTCCGGCGGCGACAGCAAGGCGGTGCGCGCCGGCGTCGAAGCCGCCCTCAAGAAAATTCCGGTGGTCTCGGGCGACAACGGCCAGGTCTATCTGAGCCGCGAAATGGCGCGCGTGTTCGACACCGCCGAAAGCGCGGCGCAGAAGGCCGGCGACTCGTTCGTGACCGTCGAGCGTCTGCTGCTCGCGCTGACCATCGAGAAGGACACCGACGCGGGCAAGATCCTCTCGTCCGCGGGTGTCACCGCCAACGCGCTGAACGCCGCGATCGAATCCATCCGCAAGGGCCGCACCGCCGACTCCGCGTCCGCCGAGTCGCAGTACGATGCCCTCAAGAAATATGCGCGCGACCTGACGCAGGCGGTGCGCGACGGCAAGCTCGACCCGGTCATCGGCCGCGACGAGGAAATCCGCCGCACCATCCAGGTGCTCAGCCGCCGCACCAAGAACAACCCGGTGCTGATCGGTGAGCCCGGCGTCGGCAAGACCGCCATCGCCGAAGGCCTCGCCATCCGCATCGTCAACGGCGACGTGCCCGAGAGCCTCAAGGGCAAGTCGCTGCTTGCGCTCGACCTCGGCGCGCTGATCGCGGGGGCAAAATATCGCGGCGAGTTTGAGGAGCGGCTCAAGGCCGTGCTCAGCGAAATCACCGCGAGCGAAGGCAAGATCATCCTCTTCATCGACGAGATGCACACGCTGGTCGGCGCCGGCAAGGCCGACGGCGCGATGGACGCGTCGAATCTGCTGAAGCCGGCGCTCGCCCGCGGCGAGCTCCACTGCGTCGGCGCGACGACGCTCGACGAGTATCGCAAGCACGTCGAAAAGGACGCTGCACTGGCGCGCCGGTTCCAGCCGGTGTTCGTCAGTGAGCCCACCGTCGAGGACACGATCTCGATCCTCCGCGGGCTCAAGGAGAAGTATGAGCTCCATCACGGCATCCGCATCTCGGATTCGGCGATCGTCGCCTCTGCGACGCTTTCGAACCGCTACATCGCCGATCGCTTCCTCCCCGACAAAGCCATCGACCTCATGGACGAGGCGGCGGCGCGGCTCCGGATGGCGGTCGATTCGAAGCCCGAGGCACTCGACGAGCTCGACCGGCGCATCATGCAGCTCAAGATCGAGCGCGAGGCCCTGAAGAAGGAGCCCGACGAGGCCAGCCGGCAGCGGCTCGACAAGCTCGAGCACGATCTTGCCGGTCTCGAGGAGGAAGCGCAGGCGCTCTCCACCAAGTGGCTCGCCGAGAAAGAACGCGTGCAGGGTTCGCAGAAGCTCAAGGAAGAGCTGGACGCGGCCCGCAGCCAGCTCGAAGTGGCGCAGCGCCAGGGCGATTTCGCCAAGGCGGGCGAGCTTGCCTATGCCGTGATCCCTGGGCTCGAAAAGAAGCTCAACGATGCCGCGCAGGCGGGCGAAGCCAAGTCCGACATGGTGTCGGAGACGGTGACGGCCAGCGACATCGCGCAGGTGGTGAGCCGCTGGACCGGTATTCCAGTCGACAAGATGCTCGAGGGCGAGCGCGAAAAGCTCGTCCAGATGGAGGGCTCGCTGGGGCAGCGTGTCATCGGTCAGGAAGAGGCGGTCGCCGCCGTGTCCCGCGCCGTGCGGCGTTCGCGCGCCGGGCTCCAGGATCCGAACCGGCCGATCGGCTCGTTCATGTTCCTCGGCCCCACCGGCGTCGGCAAGACCGAGCTGACCAAGGCGCTTGCGGAATTCCTCTTCGACGACGAGCACGCGATGGTGCGTCTCGACATGAGCGAGTTCATGGAGAAGCACTCCGTGGCTCGGCTGATCGGCGCGCCTCCAGGCTATGTCGGCTACGACGAGGGCGGGGTGCTCACCGAGGCGGTGCGGCGCCGGCCGTACCAGGTCGTCCTCTTCGACGAGATCGAGAAGGCGCATCCGGACGTGTTCAACGTGCTGCTGCAGGTGCTCGACGACGGGCGGCTGACGGACGGGCAGGGGCGCACGGTCGACTTCCGCAACACCATCATCATCATGACGTCGAACCTCGGCGCCGAATGGCTCGTCAACCTCAAGGAGAACGAGTCGGTCGAGCTGGTGCGCGGCAAGGTGCTCGATGCGGTGAAGGCGGCGTTTCGGCCGGAGTTCCTCAACCGGATCGACGACATCATCCTGTTCCACCGGCTGCAGCGCATCCACATGGGCGACATCGTCGCGATCCAGCTCAAGCGCCTCGGCGCCCTGCTCAAGGACCGCGACATCACGCTCAACCTGACGCCGAAGGGCCAGGAGTGGCTGGCGCGGGAAGGCTACGATCCGGCCTACGGTGCGCGCCCGCTGAAGCGCGTCATCCAGCGCGAGGTGCAGGACCGTCTGGCCGAAGCGATCCTTGCCGGCGACATCCAGGACGGCCAGACCGTCAATGTCGACGCGGGAGATGCGGGCCTGATGCTGGTGCCCGAGCTCGAAGGCGAGCCGGTGTCGCCGAAGGCGGCGGCGTAACACGAGAATATGCCGAAGGGCGGCTCACGGGCCGCCCTTTTCCTTTGTCGGCGTTCCACCGATACCGTGGACTAGAAGCGATCTTCGCGCGCCAACCCGACGGGCTAGCCAATGACCAATCCCTTCCTCGAATCCTGGACCACCCCGTTCGAGACCCCGCCGTTCGATGCGATGTCGCCGGACCATTTCCGTCCCGCTTACGACGAGGCGCTGGCGGCGCATCGCAGGGAGGTCGCGGCGATCGCCGCCGATCCCGCAGCACCCACATTCGACAACACCATCGCGGCGCTGGAGCGCGCCGGCTCACTGCTGAAGCGCGTGGACATGGTGTTCTCTCAACTCACGTCCGCCCACACCAACGACGAGCTGCAGGCCACCGAGCGCGACCTTGCGCCGATCGTCGCGCGCCACTGGAACGAGATTTTCCTCAATCCCGATCTGTTCCGCCGCATCGACAGGCTTCACGAGAGCCGGGCGTCGCTCGGCCTCGACCCCGAAGCCCTGCGCGTGCTCGAGCGCTACCATCTCGATTTCGTCCGCGCCGGCGCGAAGCTCACCGGGGCCGAGCGCGAGCGCTTCGCCGCCATCACCGAGCGCCTGGCTGTCCTCGGCACGGCGTTCTCGCAGAACGTGTTGGGCGACGAGGCCGGCGCGGTGTTCGCGGTGTCGGAAGCCGAGGCCGCAGGGTTGCCTGACTGGGCCCGGGCTGCGGCGGCCGAGACCGCGCGCGACCGCAAGCTCAACGCGCCGTTCGCCGTTACCACCTCGCGGTCCTCCGCCGATCCGGTGCTGCAGTTCGCGGACGATAGGGCCCTGCGGGAGAAGGTCTGGCGCGCATTCGTCAGCCGCGGGCACAATGGCAATGCGCACGACAACCGCGCGGTCATCGCCGAGACGGTGGCGCTGCGCGCCGAGCTCGCGGCCCTGCTCGGTTACCCGACCTTTGCCGAATATCGGCTGGCCGATTCGATGGCCAAGACCCCCGCTGCGGCCAACGAATTGCTCGAACGCGTCTGGGAGCCTGGCCGGGCCCGCGCGGCGCGCGATCGCGGGGCGCTCCAGACCCTGATCGACGCCGAGGGCGACCGCTTCGCGCTTGAGCCGTGGGACTGGCGCTACTATGCCGAAAAACTCAGGCGGACCCGCTACGATTTCGACGAGAACGCCATCAAGCCCTATCTCGAGCTCGAGGCGCTGATCGAGGCGAGTTTCTTCGTCGCGACGCAGTTGTTCGGCGTCAGCTTCGCCGAGCGCACCGACATTCCTGTCTACCATCCCGACATGCGCGTTTGGGAGGTCAGCCGCCAGGGCAGGATCATCGGGATCTTCTACGGCGATTACTTCGCGCGGCCGAGCAAGCGTTCCGGCGCCTGGATGACGTCGTTCCGCGACCAGGAGAAGCTCAGTGGGAACGTCCTCCCGCTGATCATCAACACCTGCAACTTCATCAAGCCGCCCGAAGGCGAGCCGGCGCTGCTGTCGCTCGACGAAGCCAGAACGCTGTTCCACGAGTTCGGTCACGGGCTCCACGGCCTACTCTCCAATGTCACCTATCCGCGCATCTCGGGCACCAGCGTGGTGCGCGATTTTGTCGAGCTGCCGAGCCAGCTCTATGAGCACTGGCTCGACAGTGCCCCGGTGCTGGCGCGGCTCAGGCACCACCAGACCGGCGCGCCTGTCCCGGCGGACCTCCTCGAGCGTATGCGTGCGGCGCGCAAGGCCAATACCGGCTTCCAGACAGTCGAGTTCATCGCCTCGGGCATTCTCGACATGGCGTTCCACAGCGTCCCCGTGGGCGCCATCGTCGATGCCGACGCCATCGAACAGGAGACGCTCGACCGCATCGGCATGCCGCACGAGATCGCCCTGCGCCACGCGAGCGCGCATTTCGGCCACATCTTCGGGGGCGGCTACGCGGCCGGCTATTACAGCTACCTGTGGTCGGAGGTGCTCGACGCCGACGGCTACCGCGCTTTCGAGGAAGCCGGCGATCCGTTCGATCCGGCGACGGCCGAGCGGCTCTATACTTACATCTACTCCGGCGGCGGCTCGCGCGACTTCGCCGAGGCTTACCGGCTGTTCCGCGGTCGCGACCCGGATGTCGAAGCCCTGCTCGACCAGCGGGGTTTTGCGGCGCTGGAGCCGCTCGAGGATGGCGCGGCGCGGTAACCTCGCGTCGCGCCATGAGAGAAGCTCGTCGTGCGCGGCTAGTCCCCGGGGATCACCACTCGACCCACTGGCCCTTGGGCTTCTGCCAGACCGACGTCATCGGCTTGCCGGTGAACAGGGCGCC
>CAYRZM010000062.1:0-4128 GCA_964428685.1 uncultured Devosia sp.
AACCCGACGCAGCTGCAGGCCGTCGCCGACGCCGCCGGCCGCGGCGAGCTGGTCATCCCGATCGCCGCCACCTTCACCCTCGCCCAGCTGGGCGCCGCCCACGACAGGCTCGCCATGCCGCAGATCGGCGGCAAGATCATCGTCGTGCCCTAGGGCGAACCCGCGGGCGGGTTTGCGCGTTGGGAGATTCCCATGCGCATCGCCCACATATCCGATCTCCATTTCGGCCATCACGACGAGGCGGTTTCGGCCGGGCTCGCGGCCGATCTGGGCGGGCAGGGGCCTGACCTGATCGTGGCCTCGGGCGATTTCACCCAGCGTGGTACCCCCGAGGAGTTCGCCCTGGCGCGGGCCTTCCTCGATGTCCTGCCGGCGCCGGTGTTCGCCGTGCCGGGCAATCACGACCTGGGGCGCAATCTGCTGCGCCGGTTCCTCGACCCCTATGGGCTCTACCGCCGTGCGATCGCGCCCGACGTCGAGCCGTTCCTCGAGATCGGGGGGGTGGCGCTGGCGGGGCTCAACACCACCCGCCGCGCCCTGCTCGACCGCGACTGGTCGAACGGCTCGATCAACCCGGCCCAGATCGCATCGCTCGCCGCAGAGTTTTCGCACGCCGACCCGGCTGCGTTGCGCATCGTCGTGGCGCACCATCCGCTGATGCAGCCGGCGGGCCCGACGCTCAAGCCGACGCAGGCGGTGCGGCGGTCGGACCTCGCGCTCGAGGCGTTTTCGGCCCTCGGTGTCCGGCTCGTGCTCTCGGGCCATTTCCACCTGAGCTTCGTGCGCCGCTTCGATCCGAACGCGGTGCGCGACGGCATTCCGTCCGGGCCGCGGCAGGCCGCGGCGGCGCCCGTGCTGGTGTGCCAGGCGAGCTCGGTCATTTCCGACCGCTTGCGGGGCGAGCCCAACGCCTACAACGTCATCGACATCGATCGCGGCCAGATCGAAATCCGCGTGCGCGAATGGCACGAGGGCCGCTGGAGGACGCGCGAACGCGCGCAGGTCGCCGCCTGAGATCAGCCGATCCGACGGAGCACGACGCTCTCGCTCAGCTCCTCAGGCACCAGCTCGTCGCTCTCGACTGCCATCGCGGCGGCGGCGCTCGCGAATTTGAGCGCGCGCTCGAGCGGCCAGTCCCGTTTCAGTCCGTGCCACAAGGCGACCATGAAGGTGTCGCCGGCGCCGTTGGAATCGACCAGCCGCGCGGGCTCCGGCGGCACCTCGATCCACTGGCCGCCGGCAAGCGCCAGCGCGCCATGCCGGCCACGCGTCAGCACCACCAGCCGTGCCGTTTCCGCCAGCCCCTGCATCAGCCGCCGGGGGTCGGGCAGGTTCTCGTCACTGAGCTGGATGACATCGGCCGCGGCGATGAACGGCGCGTGCCAGGCGTTCACGCCGTCCCAGTCGTGGAGGTCGACCCAGACATCGGCGCCGCTCTGGCGGACGCTCGGCAGAAAAGGAACCGAGGACTGCGTGATGTTGAGGAACACGGTTTCCGCAGCGGCGATCTCCGGCGCAATCGCGGCGACATCCACCGGCGGCTGCGGCGAGCCGTTGAACAGGAAGATCGAAATGCGCTCGCCCAGCGCATTCATCAGGTTCACGTGCCGCGACGTGCCGCCGGGATCGATGTCGAAGCGCGTGGCGACGCCGCGGCGCGCGCAGACCTCGCGCACGCGCTGCCCCTCGGGATCATCGCCGATGGTGGCATGAAGAAGCGGATCGTGGCCGAAGGCCCGCAGCGCCAGCGCCTTGCCGATCCCCGTCGAGCCCGCGGCGCTCCGGACGCGGGCGTCGGCAATCGTCTGCGGCCGCGGCTCGGGGAACCGGGCGAGATGCACCATCGTGTTCCACGACGCGCCGCCCAGCACCACCACCGGCATCGTTGGCGGCGCCCTCAGCCGGCCGCCTTCTTGACCAGGGCGGTGATGCGCTTTTCGTCTTCGGCGCCGAGCTTCATCAGCGCGTAGGCCACCGGCCACATGTTGCCGTCGTCGACTTTCGCCGCTTCCTGGAAGCCGAGGGTCGAATAGCGGTATTTGAACTTGCCGGCATTCTGGAAGAAGCACACGACCTTGCCCTCGGCATTGGCGTAGGCGGGCATGCCGTACCAGGTCTTGGGGGTCAGCGCGGGCGCCGCTGCCATCACCAGCGCGTGCACCTTTTCGGCGAGCTTGCCGTCTTCGGGCGTCATCTTAGCAATCGCGGCCTTCACTTCGGCGAGGCCGTCGGCCTTGCCGGGCGTCTTGGTCCTGCCGCGCGTTTCGGCGACGTACTCCTTCATCGCCTTCTTTTCCTCGGCGGTGAAGGTCGAATTCGCCGTCGCCTTCCGGGCCGGACGTTTCGCCGGGGTCTTGGTCGTGGTTGCCACTTCGCTCTCCCATTCGTGTTGGCCGGCACGCCGCCGCGGCGCGTAGAACGCCGGTCCACAAGCGGCCGGCGCTGTCCGCGCCTGCGGGCGCCCGGACCCGCGCTTCCTTCTGTCCGTTACGGCAGCCACCCGAGTCAAGGGCGAAGGGCGCGCGGGGCTTTGAGCGGGCGGGCAAAACCGCTAGGGTCGCGCCGTGCCGCAAAGCCTCGACGATCTCTACCGCGCCGCCATGCGGCTCCACCAGCAGGGCGATGTCCGCGAGGCGCGCAAGGCGTATGACCGGATCCTCGGAATGCGGCCCGACCATGCCGGCGCCATCCATCTCAAAGGCGTCCTCGCGCTCCAGGCGGCGGACTACGACACCGCCATCGATCTGATCCAGCGTTCGCTCCGCATCGAGCCGCGGCATGCGCTGGCCCTGTCCAATCTTTCGGTCGCGCTCCGCCGGCGGGGGCGGCTGCTCGAGGCGATCGCGGCGCTCGAGAAGGCGATCGCCATCGGGCCGCCGACGGCGGAAGCGTGGACCAACCTGTCGCAGACGCAGGCCGAAGCCGGGCGCATCCGCGAGTCGGTCGAGAGCGCGCGCCGGGCGATCGCCCTCAATCCCGACCGGCCGGGGGCGCGCCAGTTCCAGATCTTCGGCACCAACTATCTCGCCGAGATCGATCCCCTGACGCTCACCGCCGACGCCCGGGCCTATGGCGCGCTGATGGCGCGGCTGATGCCGGCTCGCACCGCGTTCGACAACGACCCCGAACCCGAGCGGCCGCTCCGGGTGGGGCTCGTATCGGCCGACCTCCACTCGCATCCGGTCGGGCGGTTCGTGGTCGCCATCCTGCCGCTGCTCGACCGTGCCCGGATCGCGCTCCACGCCTATTCCGACAGCACCAAGGACGACGACATCAAGGCGCGCATCAAGGCCGCGGTGCCGGTGTGGCACGAAACCGCGCGGCTCGAGCCGGGCCCGCTCGCGGCGCTGATCGCCAGCGACAAGATCGACGTGCTCATCGACCTCGGCGGCCACACCTCGCCGCGCCTCGCGACCTTCGCGGCGCGGCCCGCGCCGGTGGCGTTCACCTGGCTCGGCTATTTCGCGACCACGGGCCTCGGCACCATCGACTATGTGCTCGCCAACCGCTGGGTGATCCCCGAGAGCGAGGAGAATCAGTGGGTGGAGCGGGTCTGGCGGATGCCCGACACGTATCTCTGCTTTGCCGAACCGCCCAACGCCGACGCGGTCGCGCCGTTGCCGGCCCTCGCCCGCGGCCACGTCACCTTCGGCTCGTTCAACAATTTCGCCAAGCTCAGCGACGCGACGCTTGCGACCTGGTCGCGGGTGCTCGCGGCGGTGCCCGACTCCCGGCTCGTGCTGCGGTCGTCGAACGCCGTGGAGGAGGGAGTGCTCGCCGAGCTGACCCGCCGGCTCGCGGCGCATGGGTTCGAGCCGTCCCGCGTCCGCCTCGAAGACTCGATCCGCGACTACGCCGCGCATCTGAGGACCTATGGCGACATCGACATCGCGCTCGATCCTTTCCCCTACAATGGCGGCACCACCACGGTCGAAGCGCTCTACATGGGCGTGCCGGTGCTGGTGCGCGCCGGCGACCGCTACGTCGCCCATATGGGCGAAAGCATCCTCCACAATGCCGGGCTCGCCGACTGGATCGCGCCCGATGCCGACGCCTATCCCGCGCTCGCCGCCAGGATGGCCGGCGACCTGTCGTCGCTCGCCACCCTCCGCGCCACCCTCCGCACCC
>CAYRZM010000063.1:0-12455 GCA_964428685.1 uncultured Devosia sp.
TTTTCCCTGCCGGTGCTCGCCCTCGCCCGCGAGCGGCTGATGGAGAAGACCCGCGTCAACGGCATCGCCTTCCTGTCGGTGCGCAATGCGCATCACTTCAGCGCCGTCTGGCCCGACATCGAGCCCTTTGCGCGGGAGGGCTTTGTCGCGCTCGCGATGATCAATTCCATGGCGAGCATCGTTCCCCACGGCGGCAGCAGGAAGCTCTACGGGACCAATCCGTTCGGCTTCGCCGTGCCGCGGACGGGAGGGGACCCGCTGGTCTTCGACCAGGCGTCGAGCACCTGGTCCAACGGCGATGTGCAGATCGCACGGCGGGAAGGGCGCCGGCTTCCCGAAGGCGTCGGCGTCGATCGCGACGGCCGGCCCACCACCGATCCCGACGCCGTACTCGAGGGCGGGGCACTGCTGCCGTTCGGAGGCCACAAGGGGTCGTCGATCGCCATGATGATGGAGATCATGGGCGCGGCGCTTGCCGGCGGCGACTATTCCTTCGAGATCGACTGGAGCGCGCATCCCGGGGCGGCAACGCCGCATGGCGGGCAGACGTATATTCTGATCGATCCCGGCCGCGGCAACGTGCGCGGGTTCGCCGCGCGTATCGAGACGCTGATCGAGGCGATCCACGATGCCGGCCAGTCCCGGCTGCCATCAGATCGCCGCTACGCGAACCGCAGGCGCGCCGAGGCCGAGGGGATAGAGCTGGCGGCGGGGACGCTCGACCAGTTGCGGGCGCTGGCGGCCGGCTGATGAGCTACGTGGAGGAGACGGCCGCCGTCGATTCCCGGACGATGAGCGAAGGTGTCCAGACCTGGCGGTCGGCCGGGCGATTTCTGCCGGTTTCCAGCTGATCGACCAAGAGCTCGATGGCGCGATGGGCCATGTCGATGATGGGGGTCGCGACCACGGTGGGGCGCGGCTCGAGAATCTCGCTGAATTCGAGTTCGTCGATGCCCACGACCGAAAGATCGGCGGGGATGCGCAGCCCGAGGCGTCGGGCGGCAAAGAGCAGGCCCATCATGGTCATGTTGGACGCCGCGACGAAGGCGGTCGGCGGGCTGGTCCGTCCCAGGAGCTGCTGCGTGGCCTCGTAGGCACCGTCCTGGCTGAAGTGGCCGGCCGCGACGAGGGCGGGGTCGGGCTCGAGCCCGCGGTCGCGGTGGGCCTTGAGATAGCCGGCATGGCGGTCGTCGCTGGTGGCGAGGCCGGGGATGCCGACGATCATGCCGACGCGCCGATGGCCAAGCGACAGCAGGTGCTCGGTGGCGAGGCGGCCGGCCTCGACGTTGTCGGTCTTGATGACGTCGTAGGGGAGGCCCTCGACGAACATGTCGAGCAGCACCGTTGGAACGTGAATCTGGTCGATGAGCGCGGCGCCATGCGCGGCGTCGGAGCGGGTCGGGATCAGGATCAGCCCAGCGACTCGCTGCAGGCGCATCATGGTCAGCACCTGGCTCTCGCGATCGGCATCCTGTCCGGTCGAATAGACGACGCTGGTGTAGCCGCGGGCGAGGCAGACATTTTCGACTTCGCGGGCGACGGCTGCAAAGTGCGGGTTGGCGATGTTGGGCACGACGAGGCCGATCAGTTGCGAACGCCCGGAGCGGAGGCTGCGGGCGGCGCCGTGCGGCACGTAGCCCGTCGCCCGGACGGCTTCGGCGACGCGGGCGAGCACATCTTCGCTGACCGGGGCCGAGCGGTTCAGCGCGGCGCTGGCGGTTGAGATGGCGACGCCTGCGTGCCGCGCCACGTCCTTGATCGTCGCCACGATTCCCCCTTGCCAGGCGCCCAATGATTTGCTGTTATACGAAACGTTTCGACCACGCAAACCCGCCGTATCGGCCCCAAGGGCTGGACTGGCGGGTTTTCCGGGAGAGGTGTCGAAACGTTTCGAGTTTGCGCTGGAACAGCGCAAGGGAGGACCAATCGTGAAACTCAAGCATCTCGCCTTGGCGCTCGTCTGCGCCTTCGCCCTGACCGGCGCCGCCGTCGCCGCCGACCGCGACCCGATCCCGGGACGCACGCAGCCCGTCGAGAACACGACCGGCAAGACCATCAAGATCGGGCTCATCAGCTTCCCCGAGAGCAACGAGTTCTTCTCGGCGGTGAAGGTCGGCTCCGACGCTGCCGCCGACGTGCTCAAGAAGTTCAATGCCGAGGTCGACTACGTCACGGTCAACGACTTTACGCAGGACGCGGTGAACGCGGCGGGTCGTGCGACGCTGCTGCAAGGATACGATGCGATCGCCTTCCTGCCGCTCGACAACGGCGCCTGCCCGCTGATCAAGGATGCGGTCAAGGCGAACGTGAAGGTTGCGGTGTTCATCACCACCGCCGATTGTGCCAAGGACTCCGGTGCGCTGTTCTTCCACGGCGAAGACCTCGACACGGCGTGGGGCCCGGTGGCCGTGGGTGCCGCCGTCAAGGCGGTCGAGGCCGATCCGATGTGGGCCGGCAAGCAGTGCAAGGCCGGCATCATCACCGGCGCGTTCTCGGTGCCGACGCACGAGACGATGCGCAAGGCGATCCTCGCCGGGCTCCAGGGCACCAACATCAGCCCGGTGAGCGACGGGGTCGAGATCGAGCAGGACCTGAGCAAGGTCGGCCCAGCGGTGAAGGCCTACATCACCGGCAACCCCACCGACCTCTGCGCCATCTTCGTCGATATCGGCGATGCGGGTGCCGCGGCGGCGGCGCTGACCGACGACCAGGCCAAGCACATCAAGATCATCAGCGCCGACTTCACGCAGGGCGGCGTCGAGCAGCTGCGCAAGGGCAAGCAGGCGATCCTGATCGGCCAGGACCCGTTCGGCGAGGCCTACGACACGGCGATCCTGCTCTACAATGCCGTGGTGACGGGGCAGAATCCGGACTTCCATGAGCCGGTGAAGAACTCCATCATGACGCCCGACAACATCGACGCCCTGATGAAGGCGCAGGCGGACGGCACGGCGCCCTGAGGCGCTGCGCCGGAGAACGACAGATGATCGAGGGCCGTGGACTGACCAAACGCTTCGGCGGCGTCACGGCCCTCGAGTCTGTGGACATCAGAGTCGAGCCCGGCCGCGTGACGGCGCTGCTCGGCGAAAACGGGGCCGGCAAGTCGACCCTGGTCGCCTGCCTCTCCGGCGCACACCGACCCGACCAGGGCGAGGTGCTGCTCGATGGATCGCCCGTGCGGTTCCGCTCGCCGGACGATGCCCGGCTCGCCGGCATTGCGGTGATCCACCAGGAGCCGCAGATGCTCGAGGAGCAGTCGGTCGCTGCCAACATCTACCTGCCGCGGTTGGCGGCGCGATCGGGGCTCGCCATCCGGCTGGACGAGATGACGGCGCGCGCCGCGGCGCATCTTCGCGCGCTGGGCATCGTGGACCTCGATCCGGCAATGAAGATGCGGAAGGTGAAGGGCGCGCATCGCCAGCTGGTCGAGATCGCGCGGGCACTGATCGCCGAGCCGAAGGTGCTGTTTCTCGATGAGCCCAATGCCAGCCTCGGCGAGGACGAATCCGAGCGGCTGTTCGGCGTGGTGCGCGGCCTGCGTGACCGCGGCGTCGCCGTGGTGCTGATCAGCCACCGGCTGCGCGAGGTCTATGCCATCGCCGACCACATCGTCGTCATGCGCGATGGACACAAGGTGGCCGACGCGCCCGCCGCCGAGGTGCCGGTCGAGCGGGCCATCGGCTTCATCACCGGCGGCAGGAAAGGCGGACCCGCATCGGTGGTGGCGAGACCGGTGACCGCCGCCAACGACAACGAGACGCCGCTCCTCGAACTGCGCAATCTCAGCGGCGCGGGTTTCTCGAACGTGTCGTTCGCCATCCAACCGGGCGAGATCATCGGCATTTCCGGGCTCGTCGGATCGGGACGCACCGAGATCGCCCATGCGGTGATCGGCGCGACACAGCCAACCAGCGGCACCATGAGCCTTGCCGGCAGGCCGGTGCGCTTCGCCGACCCGGCGCGAGCCCTGCGAGCCGGCATCGCCTTTGTGCCCGAGGGCCGGCGTGAAGCGGTGTTCTACGGGCAATCCGTCGACTTCAATATCCGCAGCGGGTTCTGGGGCATGCACCGTGCGGGGGCCGGGCGCATGTCGCGCGGCGACCGCAGCCGTTCGGTTGACGAGCTCATGCGGAAGCTTGCGGTCAAGGCGCGGACGCCCGACGTGCGCGCCTCGACGCTGTCGGGCGGCAACCAGCAGAAGCTGCTGTTTGCGCGGGCGCTGTCGACGCAGCCGCGGCTGCTGATCCTCGACGAGCCGACGCATGGCGTCGATGTCGGGACCAAGCGGGAGATCCACGAACTGGTGCGCGGCCTCGCGGCGGAGGGAATCGCGATCTGGTTCATCTCGAGCGAGGTCGAGGAGGTGGTGGAGCTCGCGACGCGCATCCTCGTGGTGCATCAGGGACGGATTGCGGGAGAACTGCCGGGTGGCACGCCGATCGAGGACGTGCTCGCCCGCAATTTTGGAGAGACGAGTGTCGTCAATGGCTGAGGAGCGCAGCGAGATCACCGTCGCGCCCGGAGTGCGGAGCGGCGGCGGAGGGCTGCGGCGGGTCTATCGCGAATGGGGCAGCGAGCTCATCGTCGCGGTGGTGATCGTTGTGCTCGGCTGCCTCGTCGGCCTCGGCAATCCGGTATTCTTTTCGCCGCAGAACCTGCTCAACATTCTCCAGGCTGTCGCCGTGGTGGGTATTGCCGCGATCGGCGCGACGCTGGTGATCGTTTCGGGCAACCTCGACCTCAGCGTCGGCTCGATCGTCAGCCTCGGCGGGCTGATGGTGGCGATGCCGATGCTGTGGGGGGTGCCGTTCGAGCTCGCCATCCTCATCGCCATCGCCGGCGGCTGCGTCGCGGGCGCCATCAATGGCGTGATCGTCACTTTCGGGCGGGTGAACTCGTTCATCGTGACGCTCGGGACGTCGTCGGCGCTGGCGGGGTTCGCGCTCTACATCACCGACAGGCACCCGATCTCGATGCCGGACGCATCGGCGTGGCTGGGGCAGGGGACGATCGGGCCCGTGCCGGTCAGCGTTTTCGTGTTCATTGGGCTCTGTGTCGTCACGCAATTCTTCCTGTCGCGGACCATTCCCGGGCAGCGCATCACTGCCGTGGGCGACAACCAGCGCGCCGCGTTCCTTTCGGGATTGCCGGTGCGGGCGACGGTGATCCTCGCCTATGTGGTGGCCGGCGGGTTCGCGGCGTTCGCCGGCGTGCTCCAGGCGTCGGCGCTGGCGAATGCGGCTCCGGCGGCGGGCGCGGCGCTGCCGCTCACCATCATCGCCGGCGTCATCATCGGCGGCACGAGCCTGCTCGGCGGCCGGGGCAGCATCATCGGCACGCTGCTCGGATCGATCCTTCTCGGCATTCTCAGCAACGCCTTCATCCTCCTCAGGCTCAATCCGGAAATCCAGGTGGTGAGCCTGGGGCTTGTCATCGTGCTCGCGGCGCTGGTCGACCAGTGGCGCATGCGCCGCGCCGGCAGCTGAGCCGCTCAACACCAAGCTCCGGGACCGCCATGTGGGACGACCTTGCCGCCATCGATCCGCAATTCGCCTATCTGGGCGAGCGGTCGCGCTATGTGCGCTTTCCGCTCGGCGGGATCGGATCGGGCGGCCTCTCGATCTCGGGCAGCGGCCGGCTGGTCGACTGGTCGATCCGCAACCGGCCGGCGCTGCAGGGGTACAACGGGTACTCGCACTTCGCGATCAAAGCCGAGCAGGACGGCACGCTGCTCGACGCACGCGTGCTCAACGGCCCCTATGACGACAATCCGGCGGGCGGGCCGGGGCTGCGTCCGATGTTTGACGGCTTCGGGCACGGGGCGATGCGACAGAGCCTCGTCGGGCTGCCGCACTTTCGCGATGTCGCATTCTACGGCCGCTTCCCCGCGGCCGATCTCACCTTTCGCGACGCGCGCTTTCCCGGCGCGGTGCGGCTCACGGCGCTCTCGCCGTTCATTCCGCACAACGATCGCGACAGCTCGATGCCGGTGGCGCTGCTTGTGTTCGAGCTGACGAACACGACCGGCCAGCCGATCGACTACACGCTTGCGGGTACGCTCGGAAACTACGGCAACAATTCCGGCGTGCATCGGTTCGCCGAACAGGGCGGCGTGGCGTCGCTGACCCTGAGCTCCGGTGATCCGGAACAGCCGGAGGCGGACCGGGGCGACATCACGATCGCGACCGAGGCGGCCGATGTGCAGCATCAGGACTTCCACTATCGCGGGCAGTGGTTCGACGACCTCACCGTGTTCTGGAAGGATTTTGCCAAGGCCGGCCCGCTGCCCGAGCGGCACTACGAGGGTCCGCGCGCGACGCGGCACATGCAGGCACTCCCCGAGCACGGAACATTGGCGGCGAAGGTCACGGTTGCACCGGGGGCGGTGGCGACGATCCGGTTCGTGATCTCGTGGAGCTTTCCCAAGGGCGATATCCGCTGGGCCTATCGCGACAAGCCGGACGGCGTCGCGCCCGACCGGCCGACGCCGCTCTGGACCAATTATTATTCGACCCAATGGATGGATTCGCTGGCGTCGGCACGCGACGCCTTCGGTCGCTGGGAGGCGCTGACGACGCCGACGCTCGCCTTCCGCGACAGCCTGTTCGGTTCATCGCTGCCCGCTCCCCTCATCGATGCGGCTTCCGCGACACTGGCCTTGCTGCGCACGGCAACGGTGATCCGGCTCGAGCACGGCGAGCTCTGGGGCTGGGAGGGGCAGCACCGGCTCGACGGATCGTGCGAGGGCTCGTGCACGCATGTGTGGAACTACCAGCAGGCGCTGAGCCACCTGTTTCCGGCCCTCGAGCGCACACTGCGGGAGACGGAATGGCAATACAACCAGCTGCCCTCGGGCGGCCTGACGTTCCGCCAAAAACTGCCGCTCGGCTCGGGGTTCGACGTCATCGGGCCGTGTGCCGACGGGCATTTCGGCGCGATCATCAAGACCTTTCGCGAATGGCGGCAATCGGGCGACAGCGGCTGGATGTTTGCGCTCTGGCCGAAGGTCCGGCGCGCGGTGGAGTATGCGTGGTCGGCCGACAATCCCGACCGGTGGGACCCCGATCAGACCGGCGTTCTTGGCGGCCGCCAGCACCAGACGCTCGACATGGAGCTGTTCGGGCCGAACTCCTGGCTCGGCTCGATGTATGTCGCGGCGCTTCTGGCAGCGAGCGAGATGGCGGCCGCGCTGGGCGACCATGCGTTTGCGGACACCTGCTTGCGAATGGGGCAGGCCGGTGCCGCCTATCTCAACGATCAGCTCTTCAACGGCCGCTATTTCTTTCACGCGGTCGATCTATCGGATTCGCGTGTGGTGGCCGCGTTCGACACGGGGCGCCACGCGGGCGTCCTCGCGGACAGCTTCATGGCGGCTTACTGGTCGGACGAGCACGGCGAGATCAAGTACCAGTTCGGCGAGGGGTGCATTGCCGACCAGATCCTCGGCCACTGGCATGCCGAAGTCGCCGGGATTGGCGGGTTCCTCGACGCCGACAAGATCGACTCGGCGCTGCGTGCGGTGTTCGACGAGAACTTCCGGCCGAGCCTTGCCGATCACGCCAACCCCTGCCGCAACTTCGCGTATGAGGACGAGGGCGGGCTGTTGATCGCCACCTATCCGGAAGGCACGCGGCAGCCGATGGTCGCGGCGCCCTATGCCGAGGAGGCGTGGACGGGGATCGAATATGCGTCGGCCTCGCACATGATCATGCACGGCCTCGTCGAGCAGGGGCTCGCGGTGGTCGCGGCGGTGCGCGCGCGATACGACGGGGCCCGTCGCAACCCGTTCAGCGACATCGAGTGCGGCTCGTACTATGCGCGGTCGATGTCGGCGTGGCAGCTGGTCAATGCCTGGAGCGGATTCCATCTCGATCTGGTGGATCGCACTATGCGGTTCGCGCCGAAGACTAGCGGCGACTGGCGCTTCTTCTGGTCGGCCGGCACGGCCTGGGGTGAGCTCGAACGGCGGGGCGATGAGCTGACGTTGCGGGTTCTCGGCGGTAGCCTGCCGCCGCTCGAGGTGAGCGTCGATGCGTTCAAGTGCGAGATACCGTCGCTCACGGCCGGCGAAGAGGCGGTGCTGCGCGCGGCGGCATGAGACCACGGGCCGGCTGGATGACGGGACGCGGCGCGGTTAAGGTCCCCGCCGCAGCAACGTCCGGGTTCCACATGTCCGCGCCTGATCTCAAGGGGGTCGTCCCCATCCTTCTCACGCCCTTCGACGAGAAGGGACGGATCGACACCGACAGCCTCGAGAGCCTCATCGACTTCAACATCGAGGCGGGGGTGCATGGGCTGGGCGTGGCGCTCGGCTCGGAAATCTTCAAGCTCAACGAGGCGGAGCGCGATCTCGTCGCCAAGACGGTCATCGGCCACGTGAACGGCCGCGTGCCGGTGGTGATCAACAGCGGCGCGTCGGGCACGGACCTCGCGGTGCAATACAGCCGCGCTGCGGAAGCGGCGGGCGCCGATGCGCTGATGGTCATTCCGCCGCATTTCTGGCCGACCAGCGCGGCCGAGATCATCGACTACTACACCACCATCGACGCGGCGGTCGGGATCCCGCTCATCCTCCAGGATATTCCGCAGGCGCCGGTTTCGCCGGGCATGGCGCTGAAGTTGCGCGAGTCGAGCCGCAACGTGCGGCTGATCAAGGTCGAGACGCTGCCCGTGACGACGAAGGTCGCGGAGATGGCCGCTGCAGCGGGCGACAAGCTGACGATCTTCGGGGGTGCCGGCGGCGGTTACTTCATCGAGGAGATGCGCCGCGGGGCCAAGGGCACGATGCCCTTCTGCAGCCAGCCCAAGGCGTTCGTCGAGACCTGGAGCCTCTTCCAGGCGGGGGACGAGGCGGGGGCGCGGCGCGTGTTCGACGCCAGCATCATGGCGGTCAACCGCCTCGGCGGACAGGGCGGCGATCTGTTCTTTCACCTCCACAAGCAGCTGCTGGTGCGGCTCGGCGTCATCCGGACGGCGCGGGTGCGGAGCCCCACCATCCTCGTCGATCCGATCTCGCAGCGGGAGATCGATGAGCTGATCGACCAGCTCGTGAGTGGCCAGCGCGCGGATGGCGCGCCTTTGTGACAATGGTTTTCTGAATTGGAGCCAGTTCACCGGTGAAAAGGACCGGGATTTTCCGTTGAACTCCAAGGGACGCTGTCCTAACATGTCAGTGACTCGGGCGCCCGTTTGAGCGCTCGTTCCAGCCCGTGCCGTCGCGGGCAAATCAGCTTCTGGGTCCTCCCGTGGTATCCGACCGGGCCAGCGCCAAGCGGCGCGCCACTGCCTTTTCTCATGTCGCCAAGGCGAGCTGGGGGAAAGGCGTGGGCACCCTGTGGCGCATCACCCGCCTCAATCTCCGGCATCCGTGGCAGATCACCGTCTGCATCATCTCGACCTTCATCGCTGCGACGCTGCAGCTCCTGATCCCAAGGCTGCTCGGTCATGCGGTCGATCAGGCGCAGGGCATTGCGGGAGGCAGCGCCACCGCGGCGCAGCGGGGCTTGTGGGACACCGCGATGCTGCTGCTCGCGATCAGCATCGCGCGCGGCATCTTCACGCTGCTTCAGAACTACTACAGCGAGAGCGTCGGCCACCACGCCGCCTATGAGCTGCGGCTCGCGGCCTATGAGAAGCTGCAGCAGCTGAGCTTTTCGTTCCACGACCGCATGCATTCGGGCGACCTGATCACGCTTGGTATCCTCGACATCGACGGCGTGCGGATGTTCTTTGCGACCGCGACGGTGCGCTTCATCCTCCTCGCGGTGCTGATCGGGGTGGGCGCGTATCTCCTCATCTCGACCGACTGGCTGCTCGGCCTCCTCAGCCTCAGCTTCGTGCCCTACGTGGCGTGGAGCTCGTCGCGGGCGCACCTCAAGCTCCGCGCGACCTGGATGGACCTGCAGGAACGCCTGACGGTGATGTCGCGCGTGATGGAGGAGAATCTCGGCGGCATCCGCGTCGTCCGCGCCTTCGCGGCGCAGGACCACGAGATGCAGAAGTTCGAGAAGTCGTCGATGCACGCCCTCGAGCTCGCGCACGAGCGCGTCGACCTCCGGGTCAAGAGCACGGCGGCGATGAACCTTTCGTTCTTCATTGCCATGGGGCTGGTGCTCTGGGTGGGCGGCTACAAGGTGATGGACGGCGAGATCAGCGTGGGCACGCTGGCGCAGTTCCTGACCTTCATGACGATCCTGCAGATGCCGGTGCGGCAACTCGGGCTCTTGGTCAATGCGATCGCGCGCGGCGCAACGTGCGGGATGCGGCTCTTTGGGCTGCTCGACCTCGAACTCGCGGTCAAGGACCGGCCGGCGGCGCCGGAGCTCAAGGTCGGCGAGGGCACGCTGAAATTCGACCATGTGAGCTTCCGCTATCCCGGCACGACGCGCGATGTGCTCAAGGACATCAGCTTCGAGGCGCGGCGCGGCGAGACGATCGCGCTGGTGGGGCCGCCGGGGAGCGGCAAGTCGAGCCTCGTGCATCTCATCCCGCGCTACTACGATGTGAGCGCGGGCAGCATCAGCATCGACGGGCAGAACGTTGCCGAGGTGACGCTCGATTCGCTCCGGCGGCATGTCGCCGTGGTGCAGCAGGATTCGTTCCTGTTCACGACGACCATCGAGAACAACATCGCCTACGGCAATCCGTGGGCGCGCGAGCGCCGGATCGAGCGCGCCGCGGAATCGGCGCAGCTCCACAACTATGTCGCAGGGTTGCCGGGCGGCTATGGCACGATCGTGGGCGAGCGCGGCGTGTCGCTCAGCGGCGGGCAGCGGCAGCGGCTCACCATCGCACGCAGTCTTGTGCTGAAGCCGGCGGTGCTGGTCTTCGACGATTCCACCGCTGCGATCGACGCGGCCACCGAGCAGCGCATCCGGCTCGCCATGCGCAAGTTCGCCGAAGGGCGCGTGACTATCGTCATCGCGCACCGGCTGAGCTCGCTGATGCACGCCGACCAGATCCTCTTTATCGAGGACGGTCGCATCGTCGAGCGCGGCTCGCATCTCGAACTGCTGGCGCGGGGCGGAAAGTACAAGTCGCTCTACGACCTCCAGGTACGGCCGGACACCGACATGCCGCTGATGGCGGGAGAATGAGATGACGACCGCCGAGGATATCGATCTCGAAGAAGAGGATCGCAGCCGGCGCCCGGCGAAGGCGGTGGTGGGCTCGCATCGCGAGGACGAAGAGGTCTTCGGCAGCGCCTACGATCCGCGCATCATTCGCCGCATCTGGGCGTTCGTGCGGCCCTACCGCAGCCGTATCCTCATCTCGGTCGGTTCGGTCCTCATCTTCACGCTCACCAATCTCGCGATCCCGCTGATCATCCGCTTTGCGATCGACAACGGCATGGCCAAAGGCGCGGACGGATCCGTGCTCGGCTGGTGCGTCGGGGCGTTCGGTGTGGTGATCCTCATCAACTATGCCGCGAGCTACCTGCAGGAATCGGTGGTGGGCAAGGTCGCGGAGCATGTGCTCTTCGATATGCGCCGGGCCATGATGGAGCGGCTGCAGCGCGTGTCGCTGAGCTTCATGGACAAGACCGAGGTCGGCCGGCTGATGTCGCGCCTCCAAGGCGACGTCAATTCGATGCAGGAGTTCCTCGAGACCTCGGTGATGTCGGTGGGCGACATCGTGCTGCTGTTCGGCATCGTGATCGTGCTCTGCGCGCTCGACGTGCGGCTCGGGCTGCTGACGCTCGCGACGATGCCGACGCTGCTGGTCATCCGGTTCTTCTGGCTGCCGCCGGCCAAGCGCAGCTTCATGGCGGCGCACGAGACCAATTCGCGGGCGAACGGTGCGCTGGCGGAGGGCATCAACGGCGTGCGCACCGTGCAAAGCCTCAACCGCCAGCGGGTCAATTTCGAGCTCTACGATGAAAAATCCTACGTCAATCTCAAGACGCATCTCACCGCAGCCAAGTATGCGCAGGTAACGGTGCCGATCGTCGACACCCTTACCGGGATTTCGATGGCCACGGTGATCGTGGTGGGTGGCGACATGGTGCTCAACCATCAGCTCGGGCTGGGCGTGATGGTCGCGTTCCTGTTCTACATCCAGCGCTTCTTCGATCCGATCCGCTCACTCACCATGCAGTACTCCGTGATGCAGCGCGCCATGGCCTCGGGCGAGCGGATCGTCGAAGTGCTCGACGTGCCGGTGGACATTCGGGACAAGCCCGGCGCGGTGACACTGGGGCCGGACATGGACGGCTCGGTCGAGTTCCGCCACGTGACGTTCGGCTATCGCAAGAACCAGCCGGTGCTCAAGGACGTGTCGTTCAAGGTGAAGCCGGGCGAGACGGTGGCGCTGGTCGGGCCGACGGGCTCGGGCAAGACGTCGTCGATGGCGCTGATCCACCGCTTCTACGACGTGTGGGACGGGCAGGTCGTGGTGGGTGGCCACGACGTTCGCGACGTGACGCAGGACTCGCTCGGCCACTCCATCGCGATGGT
>CAYRZM010000064.1:0-11228 GCA_964428685.1 uncultured Devosia sp.
CCTGGGCACCGCGCTCTCGATCTCCTCGCTCAAGATCGTCGCGACGGTGGTGCGCGAGATGAACTTCATGCGCCGCAATGTCGGCCAGCTGATCGTCGCCTCGGCGGTGATCGACGACACGGCGGGCTGGGTGATCATCGCGATCACCCTCGGCATCGCCACCACGGGCGCGGTCGATCTCGGGCCGCTGAGCCTTACGGTGATTGGAACGCTGCTCTTTCTGACGCTGGCGCTGACGGTGGGGCGGCGCGCGGCGTTCGAGCTCATCCGCTGGACCAACGACAATCTCCACTCCGACCTGCCGGTCACCACCGCGATCATCGGGCTCATGGGGGTGCTGGCGCTGGTGACGGCGGGGATCGGCGTGCAGACGGTGCTGGGCGCGTTCGTCGCGGGGCTGCTGATCGGGCAATCGCCGATCCTGACGCGACAGATCGACGAGCAGCTGCGGGGGCTGACGACGGCGCTGTTCATGCCGGTGTTCTTCGGACTCACGGGGCTCCACACCGACCTGAGGGTCCTCCTCGATCCGGGCACGGCGCTCCTCGCACTCGGGCTCATCGGCATTGCGAGCCTCGGCAAGTTCGGCGGCGCGTTCCTCGGCGCCCGGCTCAACGGCATGCGCTGGGCCGAGGCGCTGGCGCTCGGCTTCGGCATGAATGCGCGCGGCTCGACCGAAGTCATCGTCGCCTCGATCGGGCTCGGGGTCGGGGTGCTCGACCAGCGGCTGTTCTCGGTGATCGTCTCGATGGCGATCGTCACCACGCTGATCATGCCGCCGACGCTGCGCTGGGCGCTGGCGCGGCTGCCGCTCGAGGGCGACGAGAAGGAGCGGCTGGCGCGCGAGGCGTTCGAGGAGGAGAGCTACATCGCCGCCCATGAGCGCATCCTCCTTGCGGTCGACGGCTCGCCCAGCGGCAGGCTCGCTTCGGCGATTTCGGGGCATGTGGCGGGGCTGCGCAACATGCCGGTGACGGTGCTGACCCTCCCCGACGCGGCCGGCGATGCGCCCCCGGCCGAGGACGGCGAGCCGGCGCCCGTGGCGCAGGTCAAGGCGGCCTCGGAAGAAGCGATCGCCACCGCCAAGGCGGAGGACGAGGTCCGCGACAGCACCATCCATGTCGAAACGCGCGATCCGCATTCCGACCTTGCGGCGAGCATCGCGGGCGAAGCCGAAAAGGGCCACGACCTGATGGTGCTCGGGGTGACGCCGCTCGCGGCGCGCAGCGGCGGCTACGACGCGCAGGCGCGGACCGCGATCGATGCGTTCAAGGGAAGCGCGGCGCTGGTGACGGCGCGGGGCGGCCTAAGGCGCGTGCCGGAGGCGGCGCTGCGCGTGCTGGTGCCGGTGACGGGCGATGCCCGCTCGATGCGCGCGATCGAGTTCGCGAGTCTGCTCGCCAAGGCGAGCGGGGCGGCGGTGGCGGCCATCTACGTGCCGGCGGGCGAGGACGCCGGCCAGCGCCCGAACGTCACGGCCGAGGCGGTGTTCGAGCATGTGCGGCGGATCGGGGCGCATTACGAGACCGACATCCGCACGCTGACCGGACGGAGCGGCAGCCGCGAGCTGGCGATCCTCACCCAGGCGCGGCGCGGGCGCTACAATCTCATCCTGCTCGGGGTGGGGCGCCGCGCTGGCGACACGCTGTCGTTCGGCTCGCTGGCCGATACGCTGCTCGAGACGGCGGATCGCTCGATGATGCTGCTGGTGACCAGCTAGGCGTGCCGCGGCGACATCTCTGCCAGAGAGGCGACCATGGCCTCGACGTTGAACGGCTTGCGCCAGAGCGGGGCGTCGCGGAAGGGGCCCGGGATGATGGCGGGCTCGTAGCCGGTGGCGAAGACGAAGGGGATGCCGCGCAGCCTCAGCTCGTCGGCGACGGCGAAATTGATGCTGCCGAGCAGATTGATGTCGAGGATCGCAACGTCCACCCGCTCGCGCCCGATGAGCGCGGCGGCAGCGTGCGGATCGGCGACCGGACCGAGCACGTGAGCGCCCGCCGCCTCCAGACCCTGCCGCAATTCCTGGGCGATGAAATACTCGTCTTCGAGGACGAGGACTTTCGCCCCCCGCAATTCGATCATGCTGGCCATAGTATCGCCGCCGGGCGCATAGTGAACCAAACCCAACGCGGGACATTAACAAAGGTTACGCCCCGCGTGATCCCCGCGGCAACCTCAAGGAGCCGCCCTGACTCCCCTCACCCGCAAGCTCAACGCCTATGCGCGGCTGTCGCGCGACGACGAGGCGCTCATCGACCACGTGGCGATGGCCCGCCTGCGGTCGCATCGGGCGCGTGTGGAGCTCGTGTCGGAGGGCGACAAGCCCGACGCGATCCGGGTGTTCCACGAGGGCTGGGGCGGGCGCTACCGCAGCCTCGAGGATGGCCGCCGGCAGATGGTGGCGCTGTTCCTGCCGGGCGACATCTGCGAGCTCGACGTGCTGCTGGCCGCGCAGATGGACCACTCCATCAGCACGCTCACCCCGGCCACCGTTGGTGAAATCGACAAGAGCGGGCACGACGTGCTGATGGCGGCCCATCCCCGCGTGCAGCAGGCGCTGGCCTGGGAGCGGCTGGTGAGCTTTTCGATCCAGCGCGAATGGGCGCTCAATCTCGGACAACGCACCGCCTTCGAGCGCGTGGGGCACCTGCTGTGCGAGATCTTCCTCCGGCTGCAGATCGTGGGCCATGCCGAGCCGGACACCTGCGAGATGCCGCTGACGCAGACCGACCTCGCCGAAGCGACGGGGCTCTCGACGGTGCACGTCAACCGCACGCTGCAGGAGCTCAGGGCGCGCGAGCTGATCGTGCTGCGCGACCGGACGCTGTCGATCCCCGATTTCGAGCGGCTGGCGCAGGAGGCGACATTCGATCCGACCTATCTCCACTTCGAGCGCGAGGGGCGCCATCTCGATGCCAACGCCTGACATCGACGTCGCCAGCGCCCTCAAGGCTATGCGCGACAGCGAGGAGCGGCAGACGTTCCTGCTGATGTTCAGCGACACGCTGCGCGCCGAAACAGGTGTCGAAGCCGTGGGCAGCCGTGCCGTGCGGATGATCGCCGACCAGATGCAACTGGACCGGGTCTATCTGGTCACCCTGACCCCCGACGACGACAATATCGCCGTGACGCACGAAGCCCGGCGCGAAACCTTGCCACCGCTCAAGGGGAGCTATCGAGGCTCGGACTTTCCCAGTGCGCTCAAGGAGCTGTTTGACCGAACCATCGTCTATAACGACGTTCGCACCGATCCGCGCCTCGGGGATCTCGAGCGACTGGCTTTTGCCGGCCTGGGTGCGGTCGGCTTCATGGCGACGCCGATACGTCGCGGCCGGGAGGCGATTATCTGGGCCGCCGGTGCGGTTTCGGCATCCCCCCGCGAATGGACGAGCGCCGACGTGACGTTGTTCCAAGAGGCCATCGAGCGGACGTGGGCCGCCATCGAGAGGGCACATGCCGAGACCGCGTTGCGCGACAGCGAGGAGCGGCAGGCGTTCCTGCTGAGGCTCAGCGACGCGCTGCGGCCGCTGAGCGATGCGGCGCTGACACGGGCGGCGGCGTGCACGATGCTCGCCGAAGCGCTGGGCGCCAGCCGTGTCTATTACGTCGACTTTGCCTCGGAAGCCGGCTTCGGGGTGGTGGCCGACGACTACGCCGCCGAGGGCCTTCCGAGCCTGGCCGGACGCTACGCCATCGCGGCATTCGAAAGGACCTATGAGCGGCACCGCCAGGGCACGACCTGGGTCGTGGACGACGTGACGGAGGCATCCGAAATCGCCGCAGCGGAAGCGGAATACTATGCCGCGCGGCAGGTGATTGCCTTTGTCGACGTGCCGCTGCTCAAGGCCGGCGAACTCCGCTCGGTGCTGTGCGTCGTGCAGACGCGACCGCGCGCGTGGACCGCTGCGGAAGTGGGCCTGATCAAAGAGACCGCCGAGCGTGTGTGGGAAGCGATCGAACGGGGACGCGCCGAAGCGGGGCTGCGCGAGCGCGAGCAGCGCCTGACCGTCGCTCTCGAAGCGGGCCGCATGGGCACCTACCGGCTCGACCTCAGGACCGGGGAGCAGCAGTGGAGCCCGCAGCAATACGATATTCTGGGGCTGACGCCCGGTGCGCAGGCGCCAAGCCGCGAGGTCTTTCTCTCGCTGGTCCATCCCGAGGACCGCGGCGAAGTGGAGTTCACGCCCAACGACATCCGCGTGCCCGGCACCTATCTCGACAGCGCATTCCGCATCACGCGGCCGGATGGGGAAACCCGGTGGATTGCGGCGCACGCGCTGGCGGTGTTCGGCCCGGACGGGCACCCGGTCGAGCTGATCGGGGTCAACCAGGACGTGACCGAGCGGCGGCGGCTCGAGGCCGCGATGCATTCGAGCGAAGAGCGGCTGCAGGAGCTGGGCGAGGCAAGCCAGGATGTGATCTGGATCCGCGACGCGCGGACGCTGCAGTGGGAATATCTGAGCCCGGCCTTCCACAAGATTTACGGCATTTCGCGCGAGGACGCGCTGCGCGGCGACAACTACCGCTCGTGGCTGGACCTGATCCTGCCCGAAGATCGCGAGGGGGCGCTGGCCAATATCGAAAAGGTCCGGGCCGGCGAGCGCGTGGCGTTCGAGTATCGGGTGCGCCGGCCCGAGGACGGGCGGGTGCGCTGGCTGCGCAACACCGATTTCCCGATCCGCGACGAACATGGAGCGGTGGTGCGCGTGGGCGGCATCGGCCACGACCTCACCGAGATCAAGCAGGCGGAGGAGCACCAGCGCATGCTCACGGCCGAGCTGCAGCACCGGGTGCGCAACACGCTGGCGGTGATCCGCTCGATCGCGCGGCGCACGGCGCGATCGAGCGACACCGTCGAGGACTTTTCGATGAACCTCGAGGGCCGGATCGATGCCTTCGCGCGGGTACAGGCGGCGGTGACCCGCGACCCGGCGGCGGGGGTTGACCTGAACGAGCTGGTGGCCGAGGAATTGCGGTCGGCATCGGCCCGCGAGGGCGAGGGCCTGAGCATCGACGGACCGGTGGCGCGGCTCAAGGCCAAGCCGGCCGAAACAGTGGCGCTGGGGCTGCACGAACTCGTCACCAACGCCATCAAGTATGGCGCGCTGACACAGGATCAGGCGAGGCTCGCCATCGGGTGGCGGCTCGAGCGCGGGCCCGGAACCCTGCAGCTCGTCTTCAGCTGGAAGGAAAGCGGCGTCCGCGTCGCCCCCGGCCCGCGGCGGGCGGGCCTGGGCACCGAAATCCTGTCGCGCACTCTGCCTTACGACCTCGGCGGCACGGCCGAACTCGGCTTCGAGAACGACGGCGTCGCGTACACGCTGCACGCGCCGGGCGCGGTTCTCGTCGGCCACGACTGACCCGGGGCCATCGGCTCCGTTCGATCAGGCGCGCGCGCGGGGCGTCACTGCCAGAGGGCGACGGCGCTCCCAGAGCCAGGCCCCAAGGGCGATGAGCGTGGTGGGGATGCAACTGAGGGCACTGTAGAGCGGCAGATCGGGCAGCGTGACGCCGACGGTCAGCAGCGTGGCGGCGAACCACGAGCCGGTGGCGATGCCGACGTTGAAGACCGAGCCGATGAGGGTCGAGGCGAGCTCGGGAGCGTCGCCGGCCCCGGCGACCACGCGGGCCTGCACCGGGGTGATGGCGACGCTGCCCACCAGCCAGACGGCGCCGATCAGGCCGGCGGCGACGAGGCCATGGCCGGGCGCGACCCACAGGAACGCCGCATAGACCAGCGCCAGCAGCGGGAACACGACGATCATGGTTTCCACCGCGCGGCGATTGGCGAGGCGGCCGCCGAGGGCCGTGCCGATGGTGCCGCCGATGCCGCAGAGCAGCAGTGCCCCGGCGACCCAGACCTGCGGCAGACCGCCCACGGTGGTGAGATAGGGCGCAATGAAGGTGTTGATGCTCCAAAAGCCGATCATCATCACGATGATGATGGCGTAGGAGGTCAGCACCTGTTCGTTGACGAGCGCCCGGAGCTGGCGCCCGAGCGTGCTGGCCGAGCTCGCCTGCCTGACGTTGTCGATGAAAACGACGATGGCCACGAGCCCGACCACGGCGAGGGCCAGCACCAGCCAGAACGTCGTCCGCCAGCCGAAAGCATCGCCGAGGAAGGTGCCGATGGGGACACCGAGGATATTGGCCACCGGTACGGCGGTGAGCACCACGGAGATGGCGCTGCCGCGCCTGTCGTCCGGCGCGAGGCCGGCGGCGATGACGATGCAGAGGCCCTGGAGGCTGCCGTGGCAGGCGGCGGCGACGATGCGGCCGACCAGCAGCGCCGTGTAGTCGGGCGCCAGCGCGCAGAGCAGATGCGCCGCGATGAAGAGGCCGAGAAGCCCGAGCAGCGCCGTCTTGCGGGCAAGGCGGCGGGTGAGAAGGGCGAGAGCCGGACCGCCGATGGCGACACCGATGGCGTAGCCGGTGACCAGCAGACCCGCCGTCGGAATGGGAACAGCGAGGTCGGCGGCGATCGCCGGCAGAATGCCCGAGATCACGAATTCGGTGGTGCCGACGGCGATCATCGCCACGAACAAGGCAAGCAGCTTGACGTACACGCGCAACCCCCCGGACGCGTCTGCGATGACGCATTGTAGCCAAAGGCGGCGGGGCGGGTAAGGGGCGGCAACGCCGATGGAGAGCGACCCCTCTTGATCGGGAGGGGCGCGGCGGGCCTAATGGGCGCCAGGCCGCGACAAGCGGCGCGCGACGACGACAGGGAGGATGCATCGATGGCGCGGCGACTGGAGGTGCTGACCGAGGCCGATGCCCGGCATTTCATCGAGAAGGGCTATGTGCGGGTGCGCGGCTGCGTCGACCGGGCGCTGGCCAAGCGCTGGACCGACGAAGCCTATCGGCGTCTCGGCTACGATCCCGACGACCGGGCGACCTGGACCAAGGAAATCGTCTGGATGGACCGGCACAACATCGCCAAGATCAAGGACATTTCCCCCAAAGGCTGGGCGGCGCTCTGCGACGTGACGGGCGGCGAGGACCGCATCGACCACCGGATCATGGAGATCGAGTCGCAGCATTTCACCACCATCGATTCGACCGAGTGGTCGGACGCGTTCGTCGTCAATTTCCGCCGCGGCGCCGACAAGCCGTGGATCAAGCCCTCGCCCGAAGCTGGCGGCTGGCACAAGGACGGCAGCTTCTTCCGCCACTTCCTCGACAGCCGCGAACAGGGGCTCCTGACCATCGTCTACTGGAGCGACGTGCTGCCGATGGGCGGCGGCACGTTCATTGCGCCCGACTCGATCGCCGTGGTGGCGCGCTATCTCGCCGAGCACCCCGAGGGCATCGACCCCAGCACCGATTTCGGCGCGCTGATCGGGCAATGCCGCGAGTTCGAGGAGATCACCGGCGAGGTGGGCGACTTCATCATCCTCCATCCGTTCATGCTGCACGCCTCGTCCAACAACCATTCGGGCCGGGTGCGGTTCATGACCAATCCTCCGGTGGTGCTCAAGGAGCCGATGAACCTCAACCGGGCGGATCCGGCCGAGTTCTCGCTGATCGAGCGGGCGACGCTCCATGCGCTCGGCACGGCGCGCTACGACTTCCATCCGACGGCGCCGCGCGACGAGCAGTGGCGGGTGATCGGAGAGGCGGCGGGCTAGAACACCGTTTCGTCGAGGAAGCGGTTGCGGAATTTTCCCGCGGGATCGTAGCGGCGGGCGAGCGCCGCGAAATCGCCGAGACGCTTGTAGCGCGTCCGCAGCGTCGCCTTGTCCATGGTGAAGAGCTTGCCCCAGTGCGGCATGACCGCGAAGGGGGCGAGCGCCGCCTCGATGGCGGTGAGCACCGGCGCGACGGCCGGCCAGTCGGACTCGAAGGTGAAGTGGAAGGCGACGCAATCGAGGCCGTTGGCGGGGCTCAGCCAGAGGCCGTCGGCGGCGACGGTGCGCACCTCGGAAACGAGGAGCTTTGGCGCGATGGTGGTGTCGATCGCCTTGAGGGCGCGGAGCGCCGCGGGGGCATGGGCGCGGGCCAGGAAGTATTCGGCCTGGAGCTCGGCGCCGAGGCTCGGCTTGAAATCCATGCGGAAATGCGGGAGCCGCTCGTACCACGGGCCGGCGACGCCGAGCTGCGCGGTGGCGGGCGCCGGATCGAGCGAGGCCAGCGGGTGGTATTCGCGCGTCGCGGGCGTGGCGCCGTAGAAATCGGCCGGCGGCGGCGCGGCATCCCCCAGCGTCTTGAGCCAGACCATGTCGACGGTCTCGCCGCGCCAGCGGGTGAAGGCGGAGACCGAATAGGCGGCGCCCGCGATCGCCTCGAAATTGTCGACCAGCGCGGCGAAGGGCAGGTCCATCACGAGATTCTGGCGCGCGGTGAAGCGCGGCACTATGTCGAGGGTGACGGCGCTGACGACGCCGAGCGCGCCGAGCCCGACCACCGCGCCGGCGAAATCGGCATCGCCGCGGCGGAGGGTGACGATGTCGCCGGTGGCGGTGACGATTTCGAGGGCAGCGACGGCGGTGCTCAGATTCTGGTTGCGCACCCCCGAGCCGTGGGTCGCGGTGCTGACCGCGCCGACCACGGCGATGTGCGGCAGCGAGGCGAGATTCTTGAGGGCGAAGCCCGCCGCATCGAGCTGCGGGGCGAGCTCGCCATAGGTGATGCCGCCCTCGACGGTGACGGTTTGCGCCGCGGGGTCGATGGCGCGCACGCCGGTGAGGCCACGCATCGAGACCAGCGTACCGGTCGTGTCGGTGATGGCGTTGAACGAGTGGCGCGAACCGAGCGCGCGCAGTTTTGGCGCGGCCCGCACGATCGCCTGCAGCTCGGCGACGCTCTTGGGCGCGCGGATGTCGCGGGTCTGGTAGGCGATGTTGCCGGCCCAGTTGTGGAAGGTTTCGGCCATTTCGGTCACGCCTTTCGCACCGCCGCCATGAAGGCGCGGATGTGGGTTTCGATCTCGGCCGGCGGCGCGGTGTAACGGGGTGTGGGATCGTCGAGGCCGAGGTTGCCGCTGACGACGAAGGCGCGCAAGCCGGCGCCCGCCAGCGCCGTCGCCTGGGCGACGGTGAGGCCGCCCACGACCTGCAGCGAGGCCCGGCCGGCGATCGCCTCGTGCAGCGCGCGGGCAATGTCGCTGAGATAGGACGAGGCGAAGAGCGCGGGGTCGGCGCGGCGCGCGTCGAGCTGGAGGTGGATGCCGATGCCGTCGACGCCGGCCTCGAGCATGCGCTCGGCCACCTCGATTGCCGGGCCGGCCGGACCCTGCTGCGGCAGGAGGATGTCGGCGAAGGCGAGGCGCGGCACATCGGGCTCGCGCGCGCGGTATTCGTCGCGCACGGCGCAGACGCCGCGGGCGCTGGCGGGACCGGCGAGGGCGAGGAAATCGATGATGTTGCCGCCGCCGGAATAGACGGCGCGCGCCTCGAAGCTGCCGCCGTCCATGGTCTTCATGTCGGCGAGGAGGACAGCGTCGGGGAATTTCTGCCGGAACGCCGGAACGACGTTATAGACGCCGGCGCATTTGAGCAGCGGCGTGCCCATTTCGACGAGATCGATGCCGGCGCTGAGCGCGGCACCGGCGACGGTGAGGCCGAGCTCGATCCGATCGACGTCGACCGAGATCTGGAAGGTGAAGCCGCCGCGGAGTTTTTGGTTCAGCGCGTCGGAGGGTGCGTGGGTGGTCATGACGGTTCTCTGGTACGGCGTTCAGTCGAAGAAGTCCGAGTCGCCCTCGCTCAGGTGCCTTTTGGCCTCTTTCACGATGAACTCGACGCCCATGCCGGGGCGGTCGGGGACGTCGATCATGCCGTCCTTGACCGGCATGCCGTCAAAGCCCTCGGTGATGTCGTACCAGAAGGGCTCGAACCGGGCGGGGTATTCGAAGGCGATGAAGTTGTCGGGCAGCGTCGCGCCGACCTGGACGTGCGCGGCAAGGCCGAAGATGCCGTTGGCGGTGCCGTGCGGGGCCATGGCGATGCCGTGGAGATCGGCATATTCGGCGATCCATTTGAGCTCGGCGATGCCGCCGACGTCGCACGGGTCGGGGCCGATGACATCGACCGCGTGGGTCTCGATCAGCGCCTTGTAGTTCTGGCGGAGGTAGATCTGCTCGCCGGTGTGGATGGGCGTGGTCGTGTGCGGGGTGACCTCGCGATAGACGTCGGGGTTCACGTAGGGCACGTAGTCGCCGGTGATCATGTCCTCAATCCAGAGCAGGTGCTGGTCCTCGAGCGCGCGGGCGAAGCGCAGCGCATCCTGCGGGAAGTAGCCGGGGCCGGCATCGAGGGCGAGGCCGATGCCGGAGCCGAGGGTCGCCTTGGCCGCCTTCACGCAGGCGACGAGATGATTGAAGCCGTCCTCGGTGATGAGGCCCTTGTGCGGATAGGGAAACGGCGCGTCGTGCTGCACGGCGCCATAGTGGAAATTGGGAAAGTCGCGCACCATCGCGGAGTGGAACGAGGTGGGCAGCTTGAACATGTGGAAGTTGCCGGGCAGCGACATGCCGTATTCGGCCCACTTCCGGTAGTCGTCCGGGGTGTGGCCGACGCCGCCATTGACCTCCTGGTGGTAGAGCGTGCGGTAGGTGCGGACCTGGTCGCGCACCTTGCCGCCGAGCAGGCGATAGACCGGCAGGTTGGCGGCCTTGCCGGCGATGTCCCAGAGGGCCATCTCGATGGCGCTCACCGCCGCGCCCCAGGGCTTGAAGCCGCCGCGCACCCGGATGCGCTTGACCACCCGCTCGACGTTCACCGGATTTTCGCCCACCAGCCAGTCCTTGAGCTGCAGCACGATGGGCTGGAGATAGGGTTTTGGCGTTTCGATCTGGCCCCAGCCGGTGATGCCCTCGTCGGTGGTGATGCGGATGACGGGCGCGCTGGCGATGACCGCGCATTTGACGTCGGTGATCTTCACGGGGGGACTCCTCCAAGTCTTTTTGGCGTGACGTGGCCTCCCCTTTAGCGGGGATTGCGGCAGCGGTCGACTGGAGGAAAGGAGAGGCCGGCGGCGCGGGGGCACGGCCCCCGCCGTCGGAGTTAGCGGCCGCTCAGCGACTGGCGGCGGATGCGACGCTCGATGATCGTCTGGAGGACGACCGAAATCACGATCACGAGGCCGAAGGCGAGCTGGGTGTAGAAGGCGTTGATCCCCGCCGAGACGATGCCGGCATTGATGGCGCCGATGATGTAGGCGGCGACGAACGTGCCCACGATCGAGCCCGTGCCGCCGAACACCGAGGTGCCGCCCAGGAACAC
>CAYRZM010000065.1:0-6153 GCA_964428685.1 uncultured Devosia sp.
CAGCACGTTCTGCTTCACCAGGTCGATCTTGAGGCCCGACGGTGTCGTCAGCGTCAGCGTCCCCACATTGCTCTGGCTGCTGTCGATGCTGAACTGCTTGTCGGCGGTCATCGCGCCGGCCGGCTGGAAATCGAATGTCGACGCGTCGACATCGAGGATGCCGACACCGGTTTTAGTCATCAGCGACACGGAGTCGTCGGGACGGTACTGGACCGTGACGTCGACCTGCTCGGCGATCTGCGAGACCAGCCGGTCGCGCTGATCCATCAGTGCCGAGCGCGTGGCGGGATCGGTGGTCTGGCCGCTGAGCTTGCTGTTGATCTGCTGCAGAGAACTGACGGCATCGTTGAGTGCGCTGACCCCGCTCGAGATCTGGGTCTCCGCCTCCTGCCGGAGGCTTTGCACGCTCGCGGACAGCGCGTTGAGCGTCGAGGCGATCGCCTGAGCCTGCGACACCACCGCCCCGCGCGCCGCGTAGTTGTCGGGGCTCGTGCTCAGCGACTGCATCGCCGTCTGGAAGTTGCCGAACATCGTGTCTAGCGAGCTCGGATCGCCCGGCTTGCCGAGGAACGTCTGCAGCCGGTCGAGCATGTCCTTGCGCACGCCGGTGTAGCCCGCCGCCGAGACGGCATCGGTGTAGGTTGCCTGCAGGCTCGAATCGAACGCGCGTTGCACCCCGCCCGAACGGGCGTAGGTGGAGTTGCTCCCGATCGTGTCGATGACGTTGAGCGACTGCCGGTGATAACCCGGTGTCCCGGCGTTCGACACGTTTCGGGACAGCACCTCCAGGCTGGCCTGGCTGGTGCCCATGCCGGAAAGCGCGTTGCTGAGCGAGGCGCTGAGGCCCATCTGTGCTTATCCTCGGGCGCTGGGACTCAGCGCAGCATGTTGAGCGCCTGCTGCAGCATGTCGTCGGCGGTCGAGACGATCTTGGTGCCCGCCGCGTAGGCCTGCTGCGTGACGATCAGCTTGGTGAACTCCTCTGAGATGTCGGTGTTGGAGCTTTCGAGCGAGGAGCCGATGACGCCGCCAGTCGAATCGAGGATCGGCTCGCCGGAGTCGGCCGTGGCCGCGAAGATGCCGCCGTCGAGCCGCTTGAGCTCGTTGGCCGCGTTGAAGTTCGCGGTGACAACCTGGGCCGTCTGCACCTGCTGGCCGTTGTCGTAGGAGACGACCACACGGCCGTCGTCGTTGATGGCGACGGAGGTGTACTGGCCGGCCGGATAGCCGTTCTGGCTCAGCGCCGTTACGCCGGCGGTGCCGTTGGGATCGTTGAACTGGGTGATGCCGCCGTTACCGAAATTAAGGGTGATGTTCCCCAGCGACACGCCATCGACGGTGACGCCGGTGAGGTCCGTCTCGGTGATCGGCGGGCTCAGCGCGCCATCGGACGAGAAGGAGTAGTCGGTGCCGACGTTCTTCCACATCGGCGCCGTACCGGTCGCGCCGCTGTCCGCCAGATAGAAGAGGTTCCAGCGGTCCGTGCCGCCAACGTCGCTGCTGCCGATCTTGGCCCAACGCAACTGCACGTTCGCCGGGGCGCCGTTGCTGGCATAGACGGTGATTGCGCCGCCCGAGATCGACTGGTTGATGAAGGTGTCCGAGTCCTGCGCCGACACCGTGCTGACGCGCGCGGCGAGTTGGGTGGTCTGCGAAATCGATGGCGCCGTCGTGCCATCGGTGAAGCCCATTCCCGACGTGCTGTCGGTGATGGTGAGATTGTGCGTGGTGTCACCCGTCGCGACGATCTTGCCGCCCGCCAGCGCGAAGGTCACGCCGGGGATCTGCGAGTTGAGGGCCGAGAGCACCGAACTGACGTCGGTCGTCGTGGTGAGATTGATGTTGCCGCCGGTGTTGGTGCCGCTGTTGCTGAAGGTCACGGTCACTGGGCTGCCGGAGCCGAGCTGGACCGTGATCGTATTGCCGGCCGTGGCAATGTTGCTCGACGGGTCGCCCGTAGCGGCCGAGGCACCAGTGGCCGACGAGGGCACGTCTGGATCGATGTGCATGAAGTCCTGCGGCAGCATGAGTTCGCTGCCGGTCGTCTTGGACTGCTGGTAGGCGGCATTCTTGGGAAGCTGCGGCAGGTTGAGCTGGTAGGTCACGCGCGACGTCGGCGCGGCGGGCAGGAACGAGTTGGAAATCTGGATGACTTGCGGCAGCGAGCTCGAGATGTTCCCGGTCGTGGGATCGATCGGCAGGCCCTTGAGGTAGTAGCCCGAGCCGTTGACGAGATAGCCGTTCTTGTTGACGTCGAAGTCGCCGCGGCGGGTGTAGTAGTTGGAACCGGCGAAGACCGAGGCGCCGTCCGTCTGACCGATGGCCGGCTCGACCACGAAGAAGCCCGAGCCGTTGACCGCCATGTAGGTGGCGGTGCTGACCGATTTGACGTCGCCCTGCTGGGTGTTGGTCGACTGCGACTGCGCCAGCACCGAGCCCGAGGTCTGCACCTTGCTCGGTTGGTCGGGGATGAGATCGAGAAAATCGGTGTCGATCCGCTTGAAGCCGGTGGTCTGCGAGTTGGCGATGTTGCCTGAGATGTTTTCGAGCGCGAAGGACTGGGCCCTGAGCCCGGTAACCGCCGTCGAAAGAGCCCCATAAATACCCATAGCGTCCTCGTTTGCCTCGGCCGCGTTGCGCGCGCCTGTCCGCAAGGGGAGAAGCAAGGTGAGTGCCAGACTCCTAAGCGCTTGATCTCATGTCGGTTTTCTTTCGGCGCTGGGGTCCACCCAGGCAATAGGCGCCGACCGGCCCGGCAGATTCTGCCGGGATTGTGCCGGCCATGCTCTTCCTCTAAAGGCCAACCCGACCCCAGGGGCTTAACCGCCATGCTGTTCAAGACGCCCGAGCAGTTCCACGACGCGCCGCGCCACGCGGTGACGGTGTTCGGCAGGGCCGGCGTCGGCAAGACGCGGCTGGCGGCGCTGCTGCGCAAGAGCCAGTGGTTCCACTATTCGGTCGACTACCGCATCGGCACGCGCCACATGGGCGAGTTCATCACCGACAACTTCAAGGTCGAGGCGATGAAGGTGCCGTTCCTGCGCGACCTCTTGCGCACGGACTCGATCAAGATCAGCTCGGCCATCACCTTCGCGAACCTCGCGCCGCTCTCGACCTACCTCGGCCGGCCGGGCGACACCGCCAAGGGCGGCCTGCCGCTCGACGAATACCGGCGCCGGCAGGAGCAGCACCGCATCGCCGAAATTGCCGCGCTCATGGAAGTGCCGCGCTTCATCCAGCGCGCCCACGATCTCTATGGCTACGACAACTTCATTGCCGACACCGGGGGGTCGCTGGTGGAGGTGGTCGATCCCGACAACCCCAAGGACCCGGTGATCGAGACGCTCGCGGCCAATACCGTGCTGATCTACATCCGCGGCACCGAGAAGGATGCCGAGGAGCTCATCCGCCGGTTCCGCGAGAGCCCGAAGCCCATGTACTACCAGCCGCCGTTCCTCACGCGGAAATGGGCCGAGTTCAAAAAGCTCAACAAGATCACCGACGACGCCAAGGTCGACCCCGACAAGTTCGGCGCGTGGGGCTTCGAGGCGCTGCTGCACGACCGGCTGCCGCGCTACCAGAAGCTCGCCGACAAGTACGGCTATTCGATCGAGGCGGCGGACCTCGCGACGGTGCGGGACGGCGAGGAATTCATCGATCTCGTCTCGAGCGCGATCAAGGGTCGAATGCGCGGCGCTGCCTGACGCCGCGCCCAGAGCCCCACGACCGAGACCGTCCCATGCCCATCCGCATTCCCGACAACCTTCCCGCCCGCAAGACCCTCGAAGCAGAGGGCGTCGTGGTCATGGATTCGAGCCGCGCCGCGCGGCAGGACATCCGCCCGCTGCAGATCGGGCTGCTCAACCTCATGCCGAACAAGGAGCGCACCGAGACGCAGTTTTCGCGGCTCATCGGCGCAACGCCGCTGCAGGTCGACCTGACGCTGGTGCGCATCACCGACCATGTGTCGAAGAACACCTCCGAGGACTACCTCAAGACGTTCTATTCGACCTGGGAAGAGGTGCGCGAGCGCCGCTTCGACGGCTTCGTGGTCACCGGCGCGCCCATCGCCAACATTCCCTTCGAGGAGGTCCGCTACTGGAAGGAGATGGTCGACATCATGGAGTGGACGCAGACCAACGTCCACCACACGATGTTCATCTGCTGGGGCGCGCAGGCAGCGCTCTATCACTTCCACAAGGCGCGGCGCTATCGCATGGCCAGCAAGGCGTTCGGCGTATTCCGGCATCACGTGGTCAACCCGCGCTCGCGGTGGCTGCGCGGACTGTCGGACAGCCCGATGATCCCGGTGAGCCGCTACAACGACATCGACCGCGAGAGCCTTTCGCCCGAGCTCGAAGTGCTGATCGACAACGCCGAGATCGGCGTCTGCTTCCTCGATGACCCGGCGCATCGGGCGGTGCACATGCTCAACCATCTCGAATACGACAACCGCTCGCTGGCCGACGAATTCGAGCGCGACCGCAATGCGGGACTCGACACCGCTCCACCGCTCAACCTCTTCCCCGACGGCGACACAAGCGTCGAGCCCGAGAACCGCTGGCGGAGCCACGCGCACCTGTTGTTCCAGAACTGGATCAACGAGATCTATCAGACGACGCCGTTCGATCTGGGCAAGGTGGGGCGGTAGGGGCTACTTCCCCTCTGCCGCCTTCTTGAGGCCATCCAGCATCATCGCCCAGTTCTTCCTGAACTCGGCGCGGGCCTTGTCGTCGACCGGTTGCGGCTTGCCGCGGGCGTATTGCGACAGAGTCGCCTTCGTCCCGCTGCCGCTGGGCGCGAGCGTCACCTTCACGGCGTTGTAGCTCTCGGGCGGCTCGGGGGTCTTCGACCAGTGCGTGAAGCTCAGCTCGCGGTTGGGCTCTGCCGTTTCGATCCTGCCGTAATCGGTGAACGGCTTGCCGGCCCACTCGCCCTTGAGGGTGTATTTCGAACCCGGCTTCCAGTCCGTCTCCATCGCGGCCCCCATGAACATCGGCGATGAGCGCTGCGTCATCGCCGTCCACACGGCATCGGGCTTGGCGTTGATGGTCGTATCGACCGAAACCACGGGTTCGTCCATCGGCTCCTCCTCTTTTGAGCCACGAACGCGGTCGGAGCGGGCTGGGTTGCTTGCAAACGGGACGGCGCGGCCTACCTCTTAGCACCGAAAGGGGCCCCATGCCGCGACCGCCGACCACCTTCGCCGACGAGATCGGTATTGCCCTCGCCAATCTCGGCGACGCCGCGGCGGGGGCCGTGACGCCGACGGTGCGGCTGGGCGTCACCGGATTGAGCCGTGCCGGCAAGACCATCTTCATCACGGCTCTCGTCCACGCCCTGCTGTCCGGAACCGGGCTTCCCGGTTTCTCGGCGATGGCCGAAGGACGCTTCATCGGCGCGCGCCTCGCGGACTATCCCGAAGCCGCGATTCCGCGCTTTGCCTATGAGCAGCACCTGGCATCGCTCACCGGCGCGTCGCCGGTCTGGCCGGAAGGCACGCGCCGGATCAGCCAGTTTCGGCTGGTGCTAAGATTCCGCTCCCGCCGCTGGTGGGCGACGGGGCCAACGACGCTCAACCTCGACATCGTCGACTATCCCGGCGAATGGCTGCTCGATCTGCCGCTGCTGTCGCAAAGCTATGGCGAGTGGTCCGCAGCCGCGCTCGATCGGGCGCAGCGCGACGGCTCGCCACCGGCGGCTGCGGCGTTCCTGGCGATGGTTGCGGCATCGGACCCCGCAGGCCCCGCGAGCGATGTCGAGGCGGATCGGCTGGCCGCGGCCTTCACAGCTTATCTGCGGGCGAGCCGCGCGGACGCGCACGCGCTCTCGGCCCTGCCGCCGGGGCGGTTCCTGATGCCGGGCGACCTCGAGGGATCTCCCGCCCTGACGTTCGCGCCCCTGCCCGCGCCAGGCGCCATCGCGCGGCCCGGGACGCTCTATGCAATGCTCGAGCGGCGCTACGAGGCCTACAAGGACCTCGTCGTGCGGCCGTTCTTCCGCGATCACTTGGCCCGGCTCGACCGGCAGATCGTGCTCGTCGATGCGCTTCGGGCGCTCAACGCGGGTCCGGCGGCCGTCGCCGATCTCGAGACGGCGCTGAGCGACATCCTCGCCTGCTTCCGGCCGGGTGACGGCAACCCCCTGACGCGG
>CAYRZM010000066.1:0-9660 GCA_964428685.1 uncultured Devosia sp.
CGTCCCCGAGATCATCGATTTCTACCTGGGCGAAAAGGCGCTGCTCAAGAACGTGCCGACCTACAACTGCACCAATGCGGACGAGCGCGCCTACGTGCTCGAGCACATCGCCGAGCTGGTGGTGAAGGAGGTGCACGGTTCTGGCGGCTACGGCATGCTGGTGGGTCCGACCTCCACCCGGGAAATGCACGAAATCTTTCGCGGCAAGATCACCGCGCGCCCCGACAATTATATCGTCCAGCCGACCCTCGCGCTCTCGACGTGCCCCACCTATGTCGACTCCGGCGTCGCGCCGCGGCACGTCGACCTGAGGCCCTATGTGCTCGTCGGCGACCAGGTGCGCATCACCCCCGGCGGCCTGACCCGCGTCGCCCTCAAGCAGGGCTCACTCGTGGTCAATTCGAGCCAGGGAGGCGGCACCAAGGACACCTGGGTGCTGGAGGACTGATGCTCGGCCGCACTGCCCAAAACCTGTTCTGGCTGTCCCGCTACGTCGAGCGCGCCGAGAACATGGCCCGCCTGCTCGAAGTCGGCTACCGCATGAGCCTCACCTCGCGGCGCGAAGGCGGGAGCAGCGAGCATCTGGTCTCGATGATGCAGGCAGCCGAAGTCGACGAGGACTTCGCCAAAAAGCACAAGACCGCGGACGTCGCGAGCGTCAGCCAGTTCATGCTGTTCGACGAGACCAATCCAAGCTCCGTCCGGGCCTGCCTGCTTGCGGCGCGCACCAACGCCCGCTCGGTGCGCACGGCGCTGACGACGGACATGTGGGAGTCGCTCAATTCGGCGTGGCTCGAATTTGCGGCGATCGATCCGCGCGAGATCAGCGGGAGCCGGCTGGTCGAGCTGCTGCAGTGGGTCAAGACCGTGAGCCACCGCTATCGCGGCGCCCTGCTCTCGACGTTCCTGCGCGACGACGGCTACGCGTTCAGCCAGATCGGCAACTTCGTCGAGCGCGCCGACAACACCGCGCGCATCCTCGACATGAAATACTACGTGCTGCTGCCGCGCACCGACCTCATCGGTGGCGACGTGGACATCCAGCAGTGGACGCTGATCCTCCGCGCCGCCTCGGCGCACCGCAGCTACCGGCACGTCTACCACGATCGCTTCAAGGCCTGGAACATCGCCGACTACCTGATCCTTCGGCCCGAGATGCCCCGGTCGCTGATCTTTTCCTACGGCTGGATCCACCGCACGCTCGACATGCTCGAGGAGATCTACGGCGGCAAGGGCAAGGGACACACGGCAGCGGCGGAGGCGATGGCGATGCTCGAAGGCACCTCGATGGATCGTATTTTTGCCTACGGCCTCCACGAGTTCCTCAACGAGTTCATCGCCCGCAACAACACGGTGACCGAGGCCCTGGCCGAGAGTTACAACTTCTACTGATGAAGCTGGCGATCACCCACACGCTCCGCGTCCCCCTCGGCACGCCCGCCCGGGCGGTGCAGCATGTGCTGCTGACGCCGCTCGGCACGCCCCAGCAGAAGATCGAGCGCTGGACGATCGAGATGCCGGGGTTCGCCGATGCGGCGACGTTCCGCGACGGCTTCGGCAACAAGGCGCATCTGGTGAGCCAGGTGAAGCCGGAGGCCGAGCTGGTGGCCGTGGCCCGTGGCGTGGTCGAGACCATCGACAGGGCCGGCGTCCTCGGGCGGCTCGAATACGACCCCATGCCGGCCCTGTTTCGCCGCCCCACCGCCCGGGCGACGGCCGATCCGGAGCTGGTCGAGGCGATGCCGACGGGCGGCGGCCGCATTGCCATGCTGCACGAGCTGATGGGGGCGGTCCACGGGCGCCGGCAGATCGGCGCCCAATCGCAGTCGCAGGACGCGGAGGGCCAGAGGCAGGCGCAGGATGCCGCCGCCCCGAACACCATGGAGATGGCGCAGCTGTTCATCGGCTGCGCGAGGGCGCTCGACGTGCCGGCGCGCTACGTGACCGGGTACCTCATCGAGGACCAAGCCGCACGGGTCCACGCCTGGGCCGAAGCCTGGGACGAAGGGCTCGGCTGGATCGGCTTTGACTGTCTCCTCAACCTCTGCCCCACGACCGAACATGTGCGCCTCGCCTCGGGGCTCGACGCGACCGGCACGGTGCCGATCCGCACGGTGCCGGCGCCTCTCGGCGAGATCGCCCAGTCCGTTGAGCTCGGTCAGGAGCCGCCGAGCACGTAGAGCCAGAGCGGCACGGTCAGCACCGAAGCAACCGTCGAGATCAGAATGACGTTGGCGGCAACGTTCACCGAGCGGTTGTAGTAGGTCGCGAACACGTAGACGTTGATGCCTGAAGGCATGGCGGCGACGATGATGCCGTAGCGGGCGAACTCCATCGGCACGTGGAACAGCAGCACCGCGAGCGCGTAGGCGATCAGCGGATGCACGATCAGCTTGAGCGCGCTGATGATGCTCGCGATGCCCCAGCTCTCGGACACCTTGTATTCATTGAGCGCTCCGCCGAGGCCGAACAGCGAGGCCGGCAGCACGGCCGCCGACATCGTCACCAGGAACGCATTGGCGGGCTCGGGCAGGACGACCCCGAACCGGTTGCCGAGCGCCCCCAGCCCGACGCCCCAGAGCAGCGGGTTCTGGATGACGCGAAAAGCCGCGACGGCGATGGTCTTGTGCAGCGGTGCACTGTCGCGGCGGACCAGCTCCATCACGATCATGCCGATGGTGATCAGCACCGGCGCGTGAAAGGCGATGATCGAGAACACGGTGGGTAAGGCAGCGGCGCCGTAGGCGCGCTGGATGATGGGGATGCCGATGAGGACCGTGTTGGTGTAGGTCGCCGAAAACCCGGTGGCGACGCTCTCGCCGGGACGCTGGCCGAAGATGTTGCGCGCGATCAGGCCCCCGCTCACCAGCAGCACCAGCGCGCCGATGTAAAACGGCACGATGATCGCCCAGTTGAAGGTCTTGCTGAAATCGGAGGTCAGCATGGCCTCGCAGAGCAGGCACGGCGTCGCGAAATTGTTGACGAAGGCGACGAGCGCCTTGGTCCCTTCCTGCGGGAACAGGCGGAAGCGGACGGCCAGATAGCCCAGCGCGATGATCGCGAAGACCGGGGTGACGACGTTGAGAATTTGCAGCATCGGAGCCCGGCCGGCGGGAAACCTGCCTAATTGGCGCCCGTTCACGCGGTGGTCAAGCAGCCGGTGTCATAATTGTGCGACCGCCCAGTTGCATGGCGCCGGGCCGGGCGATAACGACAGGCGGCAGGAACCGACGTTTCATGGCCAAGCGCGACAACATCACCGACGTGTTCGTGATCGGGGGTGGAGTCAATGGTTGCGGCATCGCCCGCGACGCGGTCGGTCGTGGCTATTCGGTCTTCCTCGCCGAGATGGGGGATCTTGCCTCCGGCACCTCGTCGGCGGCCACCAAACTGGTCCACGGCGGCCTTCGCTATCTCGAATCTTACGAATTCCGGCTGGTCCACGAAGCCCTCGCCGAACGCGAAATCCTCTGGGCCATGGCGCCCCACATCATCTGGCCGCTGCGCTTCGTGCTGCCGCATCACAAGGGCCTGAGGCCCGCGTGGTTCCTGCGGCTCGGCCTCTTCGTCTACGACCACCTCGGCGCCCGCAAGCTCCTGCCGCCGACCCGGACGCTCAATCTCAGCAAGGACGCCCTCGGCCGTCCGCTCAAGAACGGCTACCACCGCGCCTTCGAATATTCCGACTGCTGGGTCGACGATGCGCGGCTCGTGGCGCTCACGGCGCGCGATGCTGCCGACAAGGGTGCCATCATCCGCACGCGGACCAGGGTGCTCTCGGCGACGCGCAGCGAGGGCGTGTGGACGATCCGGCTGCAGGACGAGGACACCAAGCTTCGGGGGACGGTCCGGGCGCGGATGCTGGTCAACGCTGCAGGTCCCTGGGTCGACACCGTGATCCGCGAGGTCGTCGGCCAGAACGAGGCGCACCACGTCCGGCTGGTCAAGGGCAGCCACATCGTGGTGCGCAAGCTCTTCGACCACGACCGGGCCTATTTCTTCCAGAACAGCGACAACCGGATCATCTTTGCGATCCCCTATGAGCGCGACTTCACGCTGATCGGCACGACCGACCTCGATTTCGACGGCGATCCGCATGGGGTGCGCATCTCCGATGAAGAGCAGACCTACCTGCTGCGCGCCGCGACGGAGTATTTCGAACGGCCGGTCACCTCGCAGGACGTGGTCTGGACCTATGCGGGCGTCCGGCCGCTCTTCAACGACCACAAGCGCAAGGCGCAGGAGGCGACCCGCGACTACGTGCTGACGGTCGAAGGCGACGCCCAGAGCGGCGCGCTGCTCAATGTCTTCGGCGGCAAGCTGACGACGCACCGCCGGCTGAGCGAGGAAGCTTTGACGCGCATCGAAAAGGTGCTTGGCGCCAAAGGCAAGCCCTGGACGAAAGGCAGCAAGCTCCCCGGCGGCGAATTCGGTCCCACCGAATTCGATGCGCAGCTCGAAAAGCTCAACGCGGCCTATCCCAACCTCACCGACAAGTTCCTGCGCCGGCTCTGCCGGCAGTACGGCACGCGGGCAACGATGATCCTCGGCACCGCGAAGCGGATGCAGGACCTCGGCGATCTCTATGGGGCCGACCTCACGCAGCGCGAGGTCGATTACCTCTTCGAACACGAGTGGGCGCGGACCGCCGACGACGTCCTCTGGCGTCGCACCAAGCTCGGCCTTCGCACGGGGCAGATCGACAGGGTGCGCCTCGAAGCCTATCTGCAGGCGCGCGGCGAGCGGGCGCGGCGATGAGCGGCTACGTCCTCGCCATCGACCAGGGCACGACCTCGAGCCGCGCGATCGTATTCAACGAGCACCAGCAGATCGTCGGGCTCGGCAAGATGGAGTTCACCCAGCATTTCCCCGCGTCGGGCTGGGTCGAACATGTCCCCGAAGAAATCTGGGCCACCTGCCTCTGGGCCGTGAAGACCGCGCTCAAGCGCGCCGGCATCACGAGTTCAGACGTCGCCGCAATCGGGATAACGAACCAACGCGAGACGACCATCGTCTGGGACCGCGCGACCGGCAAGGCCATCCACAACGCGATCGTCTGGCAGGACCGGCGGACGGCGAAGGCAACCGCGCGGTTGCGCGCGGCGGGCCACGAAAGGCTCGTGTCGCGCAAGACCGGCCTGCTGCTCGACCCCTATTTCTCGGCGACCAAGATCGGCTGGATCCTCGACAACGTCAAAGGCGCGCGCCGCCGCGCCGAGCGTGGCGAGCTCGCCTTCGGCACCGTCGACAGCTACCTCATCTGGCGGCTGACGGGCGGGGCGGTGCACGCCACCGACGCGAGCAATGCGTCGAGAACATTGCTCTACAATATCGCGACCAGCGAGTGGGACGACGAGCTGCTGGAGCTTTTTGATATTCCGCGCGCGCTGCTGCCCGAGGTCAGGGACAATGCCGACGACTACGGCATGTCTGAAGCGAGCGTCCTCGGTACGGCCGTGCCGATCCGCGGGGCCGCGGGCGACCAGCAGGCGGCAACGATCGGACAGGCCTGCTTCGAGCCCGGGATGATGAAGTCGACCTATGGCACGGGCTGCTTTGCCATCCTCAACACGGGCAGCGACATGGTGCGCAGCAAGAACCGGCTGCTGACCACCGTCGCCTATCGGCTGGAAGGCAAGACCACCTACGCCCTCGAAGGTGCGATCTTCATTGCCGGCGCATCGGTGCAGTGGCTCCGCGACAAGCTGCGGCTGTTCAAGGACTCGGCTGAGGTCGGCACCTTGGCGTCCGGGTCGGATGCCGAGGCCAATGTCTATTTGGTGCCGGCCTTTGTGGGACTCGGCGCCCCCTGGTGGGACACGGAGGCCCGGGGAGCGATCTATGGGCTTACGCGCAACACGGGACCATCCGACCTCGCCCGCGCCGCGCTCGAATCCGTGGCGTATCAGACACAGGATCTGCTCACCGCCATGCGTCGCGACTGGAAGGGCGCGAGGGACACTGTGCTGCGCGTCGATGGGGGAATGGTCGCTTCCGACTGGACGATGCAGTTTCTCAGCGACATTCTCGATGTGCCCGTCGACCGCCCGACAATTCTGGAGACGACCGCTCTCGGCGCCGCCTGGCTCGCCGGTCACAAGGCTGGGGTGTGGCCGGACATGACGGGCTTTTCGAGACATTGGTCGCTCGATCGCCAGTTTCGTCCTGCGATGGAACCGGCGGTCCGAAGGCGCAAGCTCGTCGGCTGGCGCCAGGCGGTGCAGCGAACGCTTACCCGCTGACGGTCACCGTTCCGCTGATGCCGCCTGTCACGGTCAGGCTGTCGCCTGAGGCGGGCGGGATGCCGTTGTCCGGCTGCGCGCCTCCGAGCCAGGCCGAGAACGGTCCGCCGGCGATGAAGCACCAGTAGTTGCCGTAGCGCGATTTCACGCCTGGTGCCGTGTGCGCCCAGGCCAGCCCGAACTCGACGAACTTGTCGCTGAGCAGCGTCGCGCGGTGGCCCGGCGAGTTCAGCCAACCCTCGATCGCCTGCTGCAGCGTGGTTTGTCCGCCGGCAATGTTCTCGCCGACCGCGCCCACGTAGCCGGCGGCGTTGACGCGTTCGCGGAGCTTGACGCCAAGATCGTGCGCCAGGGTGTCCTTCTGCGCCATCAGGTTGGCCTGGGACCGCGCTGCCGCTTCCAGCGCAAGGTTGTAGGCCATCGGCCGATGGCCCCCGGTGATCCGGCGCGCCTCGTTCACGGCGGCGAGGATCGCGCCTTGCGTGAGCTCCTGCGGCGTGGTGGCACCCGCCGGAACATTGGTGCCGAACAGGCCGCCCGTCGACGCACAGGCGCTGAGCGAGGCTCCGGCGCCGAGAATGACAAAGGCGCGGCGGGTAAGGGTCATCGATCGATATGTCCAGGGAAGCTTCGGGTGGCTCATAGCTGCCCACATCGGGCAAGAAAATGGCCGCAACGCCGCACCGTCGGCACTTTCCCGGCGTTTGAACTAAATTAACAACAAAATCAGCGCGTTCTGGCCAACGGGCCGCCTCTCGATCAGATTGATCGAGGGAGTTCGGTTCAAATGGCACACCTCGACCTCAGTCACGCGGACATGAAGCCGGCGCCGATCGTGCGCTTCGAGATCGCGCAGGATTTCAGCCGCGCCAAACAGCTCTTCGTCCTGTCGGTCATTGCGGCGGCGATGATCGTGGTCTTCGCGGCGCTCTTCCTCGATACAGTCCGCTAGACGCCGGCCCGATCGTTACCGCGATGTAAGGATCGCGAGAACCTGCCGCAAACTCGGGCCTGCACCTTCCGGGACGTGGCAACCGAAAGCGTCGGCACCGGAATGGACACAGCGTCAGGCGCCGCCCGCAGCCTCGCCGAACGGGCGTTGCTGATCGCGCTCCTCTCGCGGCGCATCGACGAGCCGGCAGGGCTTGTTCCGCTGCTGGTCCTGGGCCAGATTCGCGCCTTTCCCGACCAAGGACTGCTTTCGCTCCCCAATCTCGACGCGGATGCGTTGCGCGAGCTCGAGTCGCTCTTCGATGTCGCGCGCAACGTGCTCGAGGAGATGGGCGGTCAGTCCTGACGTTCCGCCGCCACCTCGGCGCGCAGGCAGTCCAGCAAATCACGGGCGGGCGGCGTCAGGTCGGCGCCGGTGCGGGTGGTGATGCCGATCGGCCCGAGCGTCGCGCGCATGTCCACCGGGAGCCGCGCCAGCGTTCCGTTCGCAAGGTCGCCGCGCACAACGCCTTCCGAAATTACCCAGACGGCGTCGCTCCTTAGCGTGTAGGCCCGGCCGAGCGAATTAGAAACCGTCTCGATCTCCGCCGTGAGCCGGGCGACGCCACCGGCCAGCAGCAGCGCATCGACGGCGGGGCGGATGATGGCGCCGCGGGGTGGCATCAGCAGCTTATGGGCTGCGGCCTGCTGAAGCGTCACCGACGTGTGGTTGAGAAGGGCGTGGTCAGGACGCACCACCAGAACGAGGTGCTCCGAATAGAGATGCTCGAAGCTCAATCCCAGCATCGCCTCGGCATCCGCGAGGCGACCGACGACGAATTCGATCGCCGCGGTGCGCAGCCGCTCCAGCAGGTAAGGGCTCGGCCCGGTCTCGACGAGGCTGCGGCAGGCCAGCGGCCCACGAGCGAAGCGCTGGAGCGCCCGCGGCACGAGCTCGGCCGTTACCGTGGGCAGCGCGCCAAACGCCACGAAGCCGGTGCCGGTCTTTATCGCTTCGACAGAATCGAGGCCCTGCTGAAGCATGGCGAAGGCCGACTGTCCGAACCGGACGAGGAGCTCGCCGGCGGGCGTCAACGTCAGCGCGCGCCGACTGCGGTCGAACAGCGGGGCGTCGATGATGGACTCGAACTCCGCGATGGCCTTGGAGACGGCCGGCTGAGTCATGCCGAGCGCGGCGCCGGCGCGGGCCACGCCTCCAAGACGCGCCGTTTCGAGAAAGGCGTTGAGATGACGGAGCTTGAGTCTCGGAGAGAGCATTCATTCCCTGAAGTTATATTATCCGGCCCGATTATCACTTTTCCTCCGGTCGTGCACGTGGTCTGATAACCGAAACTCCCGAGGAGCGCATGGCCACGTTCTTGTCGCTGCACGACGCGGTGCAGCAGAATCTTCACAACGGCGACACGGTCGCGTTCGAAGGGTTCACCCACCTCATCCCGCATGCCGCAGCGCATGAGGCGATCCGCCAAGGGGTCAAGGACCTCACCCTGCTGCGCATGACGCCCGACATCATCTACGACCAGATGATCGGCATGGGGCTGGCGCGGAAGGTGATCTTCTCCTATGCGGGCAATCCGGGCGTCGGGCTGCTCCGGCGCATGCGCGACGCGATCGAGAACGGCTTCCCGCGCACGATCGAAACGGTCGAGCACTCCCACTCGGCGATGGCCCAGGCCTATGAGGCGGGAGCCAGCGGGCTGCCCTGCGCCGTCTTTCGCGGCTACAAGGGCGCGGGACTGCGCGAGGTCAACCCCGATATCCGGACCATCACCTGTCCGTTCACGGGCGAGGAGCTCGCGGCCGTTCCCGCGCACCGGCCCGATGTCGCGATCATCCACGCGCAAAAGGCGTCGGAGGCCGGGGACGTTCTGATCGAAGGCATCATCGGCGTGCAGAAAGAGGCCGCGCACGCGGCAAAGCGCGTGGTGGTGACGGTTGAAGAGGTGGTGCCGACCTTCAGGGGACTGCACCCCAATCTCTGCATCCTGCCGCACTGGACGATCGACGCGATTGCCGTCGTGCCGGGCGGCGCGCATCCCTCCTACACCCACGGCTACTACGCACGCGACAACGCGGCGTATCTCGAGTGGGACAAGATCTCGGCCGACCGCGATGCATTCTCGGCCTGGATGCGGGACAACGTGCTGACGGCCGGGCCCGACGTCTTTGCGCGCCGCGTGGAGGGTCTGAGATGAGCGATTTTTCGCCGACCGAGATGATGACGCTGGCTGCGGCCCGCGCCCTCAAGAATGACGACGTGTGCTTCGTGGGCATCGGTGCGCCGTCGGCGGCCTGCAATGTCGCACGGCTGACCCATGCGCCCGATATCACCCTGATCTACGAGTCCGGAACGATCGGCACGACGCCCGACGTGCTGCCGCTTTCCATCGGGGATGGCGAACTGTGCGAGACCGCGCTCTGCACGGTGAGCGTGCCCGAGATGTTCCGGTACTGGTTGATGGGCGGA
>CAYRZM010000067.1:0-15300 GCA_964428685.1 uncultured Devosia sp.
CTGCCCCGGCGCGGTGCCGATGCCGGTGAGGACCACCAGCAGCAGGCCGTTGTCCCTGACCGCCGGATCGGTGACCGCGAGGTCCTCGCGGTCGGGCATGAAGCTGATGCCGGGATAGGCGGCGCGCAGCGTGAAGCCATGGTCGAGCGGCGCCGCGGCAGCGGGAAGTGCCATGAGGGCCGCGAGCGCAGCCGGCAGGACCATCTTCAGCATCGCGACCCCCTCCCTTGTTGCCCCCCAGACTAGCGCTCCAGGCTGCCCTGCGCCGCTCAAAATGCACCGGACACGGTCACAACTTCCGGTGCGAAACCGGACGGCGCGGATTCTCGGGCCGGCGGTGCCGCGCTAGCTCTCGGCCCGTGGGAACTCTCTCAGGGGCTTGAACATGGATATGCGTAAACTCTTGGCCGAATTCTTCGGCACCTTCTGGCTGGTGCTCGCGGTGCTGGGAACGGCGATGCTGGCGGCGGGGGTGCCCGCCGTGGGCGTCGGCTGGCTCGGCGTCTCGTTTGCGGCGGGGATCGCCGTGCTCACCATGGCCTATGCGGTGGGCGGCATTTCGGGCGGCCACTTCAACCCGGCGGTGTCGCTGGGGCTGGCCATCGCCGGCCGGTTCGAATGGAAAGACCTCATCGGCTACTGGATCGCCCAGATCATCGGCGGCGCGGTGGCGGCGGTGGTGGTCTATGTGGTCGCGTCGTCTGCGACCGGCTTCAACGCCGGCGGCTTCGGGGCCAACGGCTATGCCGAGCTCTCGCCGGGCGGCTATTCGCTGCTCGCGGCACTGATCGCCGAGGTCGTGCTCACCGGCATGTTCCTCATCGTCATCCTCGGCGCCACCAGCAAGGCGGCACCGGTGGGTTTTGCCCCGCTCGCGATCGGCCTCTGCCTCACCGCGATCCACATCATCGGCATCCCGATCGACAATCTCTCGGTCAATCCGGCACGCTCGATCGCCTCGGCGATCTTTGCGACCACCGGCGCCTGGGGCCAGATCTGGCTGTTCATCGTCGGCCCGCTGGTGGGCGGCGCACTCGGCGGCGCCATCTGGCGCTACCTCTTGGCGCCGGGCGAGACGCCGGCCAATATCGGCCGCGTGCCGTAAGCGCGGGCCTTGATCCCGGGTCCGGCGGCGATGTCGCCGGACCATGTTTCCGTTGCGCACCGCAGGCTCAGTCGTCACCTCCCCCTTCACGGGGGAGGCAAGCGGAGCTTAGGCCGAATGGCCTTAGCGCAACTCGGAGGGGGTGCGCGGCCCGCTCAATGCCGACTGCTCCCCCCACCCCAGCTTCGCTACGGACCTGTCGGTCCTAGCTGCGCTACCCTCCCCGCGAGGGGGAGGGTGAAACGCGTCAATCGCGCCGGCGCGACACGCTTTCGCGCCACTGCGCCGGCGACTGGCCGAGATGGCGGTGGAAGGCGCGGCTAAAGGCGGCTTCGGAGCCGTAGCCGGCGCGTTCGGCGATGGCGGCGAGTTTCAGCTCGCTCGAGCGCAGCAGGTCGGCGGCGAGCTGCATGCGCCACTCGACCAGATAGCGGATGGGCGACTGGCCGAGGAGGTCGCGGAAGCGCTGGCCGAGCACCGAGCGCGAGGTGTGGGCGGCGCGCGCCAGCTCGTCGGCGCCCCAGTCGCGCACCGGATCGTCGTGGAGCGCCTTGAGGGCGCGGCCGACTACGGGATCGTTGGCCGCCGCCAGCCAGCCGCCGACGCCGGGATCGCTGTCGGCATAGAGCCTCAGCGCCTCGCTCAGCAGGAGCTCGGTCAGGCGCGCCATCGCGGTCTGGCCGCCCGAGCGCGAGCCATCCTCGAGCGCATAGTTGATCGCGGCCTCGAGCAGCGCCGCGACCGCCCCCTCGGGCCGGATGGAAAACACCGGCGGCAGACGGCGGAGCAGCGAATTGAACAACAGCTCGTCGCAGCGAAAATAGCCGCAGACCAGCTCGGTCGGCTCACCGCCGCCGCCCGTGCGCACGACTGGAATGTCGATCCAGGGGACCGGCGGCAGCAGGTCGGCGATCGGCACCGGCTGCGGCGCCAGGAGGCTTGCAAGCGTGTGCCGGTCGGCATTGGGCAGCACCCCGATCTCGCCCGCCGAGAGCTCGATGCGCTGGCCGAGAGCGGTCACCGCCATGTGGCCGCGGCGCACCGCGTGAAACACCAGGAGGCGCTCGGCGCCGGGTGCCAGCAGATCGACGAGATCGCAGTTGCCCGGCGAGTCGACCGCCCAGGGCGCCGTCATCTGGCCACGCAAGAACAGCGCTCCAGACAGGCGGACATGCGACAGCACGTCGGCCAGCAGCTCGCGCCTCGTGTCGATTCCCGGCACGAAGGACGGCGTTTGGATCAGCACGTCCGGCGTTTCGATCATGGTCATTCCCGGTGGTCCCAATCATTGGTTGCCCCCACCGCGGCGACTTCATCGCCCGAGTGTAACTCAGTCGTCAATACGAGGGTATCATGAATAACTCTGCAAACTCCGGGATTATCCCGGGGGCTTCCATTGTTCTTGCCGAAAGTGGTAGGACGTCTGCCGACTCGCGTCGGCGCCGCATCGCGGCGCTGGCGGGGCTCATGCTGCTGCCGCTGATGAGCGGCACTGCGCTCGCCGATGCCATGGGCGCCGGCGGGCCGGGAGACTTTGCCGCGCAGGTGAAGGCCGCCAACGACCGCTTCGCCGATGTCGCGGTGGCCAAGGCCGAAGGCTACGGGCCGCTGCCCTGCGCCTCGGGCACGGATGGAGGATCGATGGGCATCCACTACGTCAATCCGAAGCTGCTGCAGGATCCGGCGCTCGACATCGCCCATCCCGAGGCGGTGCTCTACGAGCCGCAGGCCGACGGCTCGCTGAAGCTGATGGCGGTCGAATACATCACGCTCAAGGGGCCGACGGCGGCGCTCGGCGGGCAGCTCTTCAACTTCACCAACTCGCCCAACCGCTACGGCCTGCCGCCGTTCTGGGAAGTGCATGTCTGGGCCTGGAAGGCCAACCCGATGGGCACCTTCGCCGACATGAACCCGGCGGCCAGCTGCGACGCCGCGCCGACCGGCGGCATGTAAGCCACGCGACCGATGGAAGGGAGCCGACCATGAAACGCTACGTGATCGAACGGCAGGTGCCGGGCCTCGGGCTCAACGACGATGCCGGTTTCTGCAGCGTCGCCAAAGTCTCGAACGCGGCGATCAGCAAGCTCAGCTCCCGCGTCCATTGGGAGACCACCTACGTCATCGGCGACGGGACCTATTGCGTCTACCTCGCCGAAGACGAGGCGGCGATCCGCGAACATGCGCGGATCAGCGGCATCCCCGTCGACAAGATCACGCCGGTGATCCGGATCATCGATCCCACCACCGCCGGCTGACGAGCTTCCCGCGGGGACCTGAACCCGCCCCGCGGGACGGCCCGCGCGACGCATTGCGCTCTTCCCGACGGCAATGCGTTGCGCGGCGCTTTTTTGCGACGCGACTGGTCGCCGTGTTCGATGCCCTACTATCGCGCTGGACGGGCCATGGGCTATGAATGACTAGGCCTCTTCAACTCCGGACCCGGACCCCGATGATTACGTCGTTCCAAATCTCGAATTTCCGGGCTTTTAGAGATGTAAAGGTCGACAATTGCCGCCTCGTGAACATTATCGTGGGCGACAATGGAAGCGGCAAAACCGCTTTGCTCGAAGGACTCTTCTTAACCGCTGGCGTAAGTCCAGAACTCATTCTCCGAACTTTCGACTGGCGAGGTTACCCTCGAAGCCAGGTGAGCGGAAATCCGGAGGACCTCCATGAGGCCTTCTGGTCCGATCTGTTTTTCAAGTTCAACACAAAAAGCGGGGCGGTAATCTCTCTGAAGGGCACTGGCGCGCAAAATCGCAGTGTCACAGTCCGCGTGAACGCGCCCGAAAAAAGAAGAGTGGTGCCACCACCTAGGGGAAAATCCGACCGGATGCCGACCCTTGTCGCAGAGACAAATCCTATTGAATTCATCTGGAGCATTGTCGGATACGGAGAGGTTGTCGTCAAACCAACCTTCGAAGACGACCAGCTGAAATTTCCGGGCACCGGTGGGCGAAGGTACGTCAAAGGCTCCTTCTTTGCATCCAATCAGCCGGGCTCCGGAATCGAGGTTGCCCGACGATTCTCGAGGCTGAGCCGAAATTTTCAGAGTGCTGAATTCATCGAGAAGTTTCGAGAGCTGTTCGGCAAGGTAGAGGGTATCTCGCTCGAGCTAAATGCCGGAACTCCAATGCTTTTCGCAGAAGTTGAGGGCCTTCCGCAGAGCATCCCTCTCACGCTCGCCTCTGGCGGCATGAGTCGTACGGCTGGCATCTTGTTGGCCATCGCCGAGCAGGAAGACGGGATCGTCATCATCGATGAGATCGAAAATGGCATTTATTACAAGCGTATGAGCGTTATCTGGAACGCCATTGTGGAAACGGCCAAGCACTATAACTGCCAGCTCTTCATTTCGACGCACAGCCGAGAGTGTCTCGAAGTGATTGCGCCGATGGTTCAGGCCGACCCGGAGAAATATGCTTTCTGCCGAGTGGTGGCCGGCAAGGACGGGTCTATTGTGCGGCAATTTTCGGGTAGTCAATTTGCCCAAGCCATCGTCGATAACGTCGAAGTTAGATGACGGAAGCGAAGCCTGTCACGTTTGACAAGCCTTGGTTGATCCTGTGCGAAGGCATCGGCGATCAGAACTTTCTCAGCCATTTGCTGTCCCACCGCGGGATCGGAGATTTTCAAATACAGCCGCCGCCCAAAACTAGCGGGATGGGTAGAGCGGCGTTCGGGAAATATCTGAACTCCGTCGTGACAAGTGAGGAGTTTTTGACCACTGTGCAAGGCTTGCTAGTCGTGTCGGACAATGACACGGCCGAGTCTTTTTCGGAGGTTCAGAGGGAGCTAAGGAGGGTTGCTGGTTTAGGAGTGCCCGCTGCACGACAAACTGTCACGCACTCGAAAGCCCCCTTGCCGCCCGTGGAAGTGTTGATGATCCCTCTGGAGGGAACCGGCAATTTGGAGACTGTTTGCCTTGAGGCCGCATACGCCAAATGGCCGATCAAGGCCCAGCTTGACGAGTTTGTGGCAAAAGTGCCGGCACGTGACTGGCCCGAAGGTAAGCAGGCAAAAATGCGGATGCAAACAATCTTGGCCGCGCATAATGACTCGCAGCCTGACACGGGATTTCCAGCGAGCTGGAACCAGAGGCCGCAATATCGCGTGCCCATTGACCATCAATGCTTTGCAGAGATCGCCGACGCCATAGCGGGTTTCCCCGTCATGGTCGCAGCGATGTAACCCGCACCTGTTGTCAACAGCTCGAATTAGGTCCTCCGCGCCTTTGATAGCCCGCTGCGTTTATCGGCCCGACGCCATGCTCGTTCCCCCTAAGGCACCGCCACCACCTCCCTTGGCCCCGCCCCCTCAGGCACGCCGTCCGCTTCCGTGGCCGACATGATCCAGCCGTCGACCACCACCAGCCGGCCATCGACATAGTCGGCGGTCACGTCGTCGGCGGTGCGGGCGCGCTCGTGCGTGGCGCGGAAGGCGAGGATGGCGGCGGCGCCGGCGAGGCCGATGGCGGCGCCGGCGACGAGGACCGTCCGGCGGCCGAACGCTACGGCCATGTCAGCTCTCCCCCAGATGCGCCGCGAGCCGGGCGGCCAGCGCCACGAGGCTCAGCGTCGGGTTGATGTAGTCGGAGGTGGGAAAGACCGACGAGCCCGCGACAAAGAGATTGTCGAGGCCGAAGACCTTGCAGTCGGGATCGACCACGCCGTCGGCGGCGGTCTCGGCCATGCGGGTGGTGCCGAGGTGATGGCAGCAATAGCCGAGCTTGAGGCCGCTCCAGTCGTCGGCGCGGAAGGCGGGACGCAGCCGCGCCTTGGCCATGCCCTTCTGGCTGAGGATGCCGCAGAAGAGGAGCACCGCCTTGCGGTAGGCGGCGATCTCCTCCGGCCGCAGCTGCCAGTTGAGCGCGGCGAGCGGCACGCCGTCGTCGTCGCTGCGCGCGGTGAGCGCGACGAAGCTTTGCGGATCGGGGGCCTGCTCGAACTGGAAGGCCGGCGTGATGAGCTGGTAGGCCGCCGACTGGCGGGCGTAGTAGCGGTCTGCCGCCTCGAGATCGATGCGCGCGTCGGGCGGCACGGCCTCGCTGGTGCGCGCGAACACCCCGAAGGGCGGCAGCCCGTGGCGGGCGCGGAAGGCCGCGCTCAGCTCCCAGGCGTGATGGGCGTTGGACTCGCCGCTCGGAAACGCGTCGGTCAGGTTGACGCGGGAATCGAGGAAGACATCGACCGGATAGAAATACGGCTTCTCGTTGAAGCGCGTGCCGGTGAGCGCGTTGGGGCCGCCGAGCAGCGGATTGCCGGCGGGGTATTTGCGGCCGGCCCAGAGCAGCATGCGCGCATTCTCGATGCCGCCCATGGCAAGGACGAGCCGGCCGGGGGCGATCTCGCGCGTCTCGCGGCTCGGCCGATGGAGCAGCGTGACCGACTGCACGCGCGCGGTGTCGGCGGAGAGCGCGATGTCGGTGACGCGGGTGTCGGTGAGGATATCGATGCCGGGATCGGCGGCGTAGCGCGCCACATGCGCCGGATCGCCCAGCCGCAGCGCGGGGCGGAAATACTGGAAGCGGCGCACTTCGAGCTCGGCGTGGCCGGCCATGACGCCGCTGACGATCGAGCTCGGCGGCCCGTCGCCGAACGGGCGCAAGTTGAGGAACGTGCCGGCCGCCGGCAGGTAGGGCTCGAGGTCGGCGGCGGTGATCGGCCAGCGGCCGAAGCCGGCACGATCGGCGAAGGTGTCGGGCGCGAGCGGGTGGCAGTTGCCGCCCCAGTGATTGGAGGTGCCGCCGAAGGCGCTGAGCCGTGTCGCCAGCTCCGGATAATCGCGGGCCGTCGACACCAGCCGGTAGATGCCGGTGCCCGCATCGAGCGGGTCGGCCGTGCCGCCGGCCTCGATCACCAGCACCCGCCCGGCGCGCGACAGCTCGCCGGCAAGATGCAGTCCCGCCAGTCCGGCGCCGACGACGACGCACCGGTAGCCGGCCATGTCGAGCTGCGCAGGCCACTTGAGGAACACCGTCGCGGACCCCCGGGATGCGAAGGCCCCGAGCCTACGCAGGCCGGCGGTTGCCGGGCAACGGGGGCGGACCGCGGCAACCGCCGCACCGTGGCTTGAAGCCCGCCCGGATTCATGATGTGTTAACGTTTCCCCCAAGGGGCATCTGGAGGGTTTCGCGATGCAGAAGCGTACGCTGTCCCGCCTTGTTCTGGCTCTGGTTCTGCTGCCCATGCTCGGCCTGCCGACCGTGGCCCTGGCCCTCGACACCAAGAGCGTCGATTTCGTCGCGCACATCACCGAGTGCCTCACCTGGCTGGTGACCGATCCGGCCAAGCACGCGCAATATTGCGGGCCCTCGCGCATCGACCTCAGCGACAGCTACGTCGCGACCAACGGCTACGGCCCCGCCTGCGTGTCGGGCCCGTCGGCCTCCTGCCCGAAGCCCTGACGCCCGATCAGGCGGCGGAGGTCCGCGCTTTCGCCGCCGCCGCCAGCGCCGCCACTTCTGCGGCGCCGAGGGCATGGTCGTAGATGCGCGCCTCCTCGACATAGCCGTCGAACAGGCCGTCGGCGTCGATCTGCGCGGGGCCGTTGATCTCGCCGCCGATCGAGAGCGGCCGCGTGGCGCTCAAATCGTCGGACCGAATGGGGCCGCTGGCCGCGAGGCTGCCGATCGCCACGCCGTCGACGTAAAGCACCAGCTGCCGCCCGTCATAGGTGCCGCAAAGGTGGACCCAGGCGCCGGTGGCGGGGGCGATCCCACCCGGCGGCAGGGCGTAGATCGCGGGTTCGCTACCGACCACGCCGACATGCCACTTGTAGGTTAGAACATTGTTCTCGAGACCGAAGCCCAGATAATAGAGGTCGGGGTGGCCGACATCGCGCCACTGGCGCTGCACGACCGCGGTGAACGGATTGGCGGCGGCTGAGCCCGGTGTCCAGAGCGTGCGCGGATAGACATGCGCCGCGACCGTCACCGCGCCGCCGATCGCATTGAGCGAAGGGCTCGCCGGCACGTGGATATGGTTGTTGTCGCGCCCGCTCAGCGACAGCGCACCGGCGAACGGAGGCTTGCCCCAGATGCCGTCGGGCAGCCCCTGCGGCAGGATGGTGCCGTCGTTGCCGTTGCCGGAGGAATCGTGGACCGTCTCGCCCGATCCTTCGTCGAACGTCCACAGGCCCACCAGCCCCGGCTCGCGCGGCAGGCTCTCGTGCCGCAGCACCACCACACGCAGGGCCACCGCCGCGCCCACGACGACGCCCCCGGCGATCAGCATGCGGCGGCCGATGGCAACCATCTCGTCCCCGTCTCAAAAGGCTTTGGGAAGACCAGCCTGACGCAGGATGGCGTTGGCGGTGTGGCGACTCGGAATGCCTACGGGAACGGCGAAATGGCGGTTCGTGATCGGGCTCTCCCAGATCTCGTGGCTGCCCTTCCCCTGCCGGACCACGACGCAACCGGCGGCCTTGAGGAGATCGCGCAGCGGCCGATCGAACTGTGGCGCCATCAGGCGGCCGCCGGCTCGGCTTCCCGCAAGGCGGTGATCTGGAGATAGAGCGACGCGGGGTCGATGTTCGGGTGATTGTCCGGCAGCAGATCGAGCGCCATTGCCGAGATTTTTGTGAAGAGCTCGTCGAGGGTCGGCGCGTCGGCAGCGGCGGGAATGTCGTCGCTGTGGCCGGTCCACACGGACGCCTCTTCGTCCCAGGCGGCCGAGATGGTGAAGACGACGGGCTTGGACATGGGTGCGGTGCCGATCCTCTGTTTCGGCCGAGGTTTAGCACATCGAAACGCCCATCGGGAGAGCGGGGCTTTGGCGAGAACAAATGATGCACTAAGGTGCCGGCTCACACGACCGGACTCGCCATGCACCTGCTTCTCGTCGACGGCTCGGGCTACATCTTCCGCGCCTTCCATGCCCTGCCGCAATTCACCCGCTCGGACAAGCTTCCGGTCGGCTGCGTGCTGGGCTTTTCGAACATGATCTTCAAGCTCGAGCAGGACCTGAAGGGAGAAGACGCGCCCACCCATATGGCGGTGATCTTCGACTATTCGGGGCGGACGTTCCGCGACCAGATCTATGCCGAATACAAAGCGCACCGGCCGCCGCCGCCCGAGGAGATGGTGCCGCAGTTTCCGCTGACGCGCACCGCGACGGCCGCCTACAACCTGCCCTCGATCGAGATGGAGGACTGGGAGGCCGACGACATCATCGCGACCTATGCGCGCCTCGCGCGGGAGGCCGGCGGCAAGGTGACGATCGTTTCGTCCGACAAGGACCTGATGCAGCTGGTCGAGCCCGACGGGTCGGTGCGGCTGCTCGACACCATCCCCCGCCCCGGCCAGCCGCCGCTCCGCTGGATCGGGCCGGACGAAGTGTTCGACAAGTTCGGCGTCGGGCCCGACAAGGTGATCGAGGTGCAGGCGCTCTGCGGCGATGCGGTGGACAATGTGCCGGGCGTTCCCGGCATCGGCGTCAAGACCGCGGCGGAGCTGATCAACACCTATGGCGACATCGAGACGCTGCTGAGCCGCACCGCCGAAATCCGGCAGCCCAAGCGCCGGCAGGCGCTTGAGGACAATGCCGAGCTGGCGCGGATTTCGAAAAAGCTGGTGACGCTGAGCCGCGAGGTGCCGGTGACGCTCGGGCTCGATGCGCTGGTGCGCGAGCCGATCGCGCCGGGAAAGCTGTTCCCGTTCCTCAAGGCGATGGAGTTCACCAAGGCCATCGCCTACCAGTCGAAGATCCTCGAGGTGAACCCCGACGACTGGGAGGCCGACCCGGCGCTGGCGCCGGCCAAGATCGAACCCATCGGCTTCAACAACGAGGCCAAGGAGACGGCGCGGCAGGCGCGGATCAGCGCCGAGGGCAAGGCGGAAAATGCTACGGTGCTGTTCGCCAAGGAGCGCGCCGAAAAGATCAAGGCGCTGCCGATCGACGCCGCGGGCACCACGACCATCGCCGACCGCGCGACGCTCGAGGCGTTCTTGCGCGAGGTCTACACGCCGGGGTTTGTCGCGGTCGACACCGAGAGCACCGGGCTCGACAACCAGACCGCCGACCTCGTGGGCGTGGCGCTGGCGCTCGGGCCGGGCCGGGCCGCCTATCTGCCGCTCGGCCACAGCACCGGCGCCGGCATGTTCGGCAACGCCGCCGAGGGCCAGCTCGACCTGCGCGAGGCGCTGGAGCTCCTGAAGCCGATGCTCGAAGACCGCTCGATTTTGAAGATCGGGCACAACATCAAATACGATCTCGGCCTGCTGCTGCGCTACGGCATCGCGCTCGCGCCGATCGACGATACGCTCCTGATGAGCTACGTGCTCGACGGCGTGCAGTACAACACGCTGAGCGAGCTGAGCGCCCACTGGCTCGGCCACACCGGCACCGAGATCACGGTGCTCATCGGCAAGGGCAAGTCGCAGAAGACCTTCGCCGAAGTGCCCATCGCCGACGCCGCGCGCTACGCCGCCGAGGACGTCGACCTCACCATCCGGCTGTGGATGATTTTGAAACCCCGGCTCGCGGCCGAGAATGGAACCGCACTCTACGAGACCGAGGAGCGCGCGCTCGCGCCCGTCCTTGCCCGGATGGAGGGGCGCGGCGTCGCGGTGGACCGCGGCATCCTCTCCCGCCTCACCGGCGATTTCACGCAGCGCGCGGCGGCGCTCGAGGCCGAGGCCTATGAGCTTGCCGGGCAGAATTTCAACCTCGGCTCGCCCAAGCAGCTGGGCGAGATCCTGTTCGACAAGATGGCGCTGCCGGGCGGCACCAAGACCAAGACCGGCGCCTGGTCGACCGGCGCGGATGTCCTCGAAAATCTCGCCGAGCAGGGCATTCCGCTCGCCCGCACCATCGTCGACTGGCGGCAGCTCACCAAGCTCATCGGCACCTACACCGATGCGCTCCCCGGCTACATCAACGCGCGCACCGGGCGCGTCCACACCACCTATTCGCAGCATTCGGTTCTGACCGGACGGCTGAGCTCGAACGAGCCAAACCTGCAAAACATTCCGGTGCGCACCGAGGACGGCCGCAAGATCCGGACGGCGTTCGTGGCCTCGCCCGGCCGCGTGCTGATCTCGGCCGACTACAGCCAGATCGAGCTGCGCGTCCTCGCCCACATCGCCGACATCCAGGCGCTGAAGGATGCGTTCGAGGAAGGGCTCGACATCCACGCCATGACGGCGAGCGAGATGTTCGGCGTGCCGGTCGAGGGCATGCCGTCCGACGTGCGGCGGCGCGCCAAGGCGATCAATTTCGGCATCATCTACGGCATCTCGGCCTTCGGCCTCGCCAACCAGCTCGGCATCGAGCGCAGCGAGGCGGGCGAGTACATCAAGACCTATTTCGCGCGCTTTCCCGGCATCCAGGACTACATGGCCGAGCAGCGCCGCACGGTGAAGGCGCAGGGGTTCGTCACCACCATCTTCGGCCGCCGCATCGCCTTCCCCAACGCCAACTCATCGCACCCGGCGGAGCGGAGCTTTGTAGAACGGGCTTCCATCAACGCCCCGATCCAGGGGTCTGCCGCCGACATCATCCGCCGCGCCATGATCCGCATGGAGCCGGCGCTGGCGGCGGAAAAGATCAGGGCCGACATGCTGCTCCAGGTGCATGACGAGCTGATCTTCGAGGTGGACGAAGGGGGCGAGGCCGAAGCCATGCCGGTGATCCAGCGGGTGATGGAGGGCGCCGCCGCGCCGGCGGTGCACCTGACGGTGCCGCTCAAGGTCGATGCGCATGCGGCGCATGACTGGGACGGGGCACATTGATGGCCGAAACGGATCGCCGGCGCGCCATCGCCGCCGAAATCGCCGACCGCATTACCGCGGCGCTCGAGGCGCGCGGCGGCGCGATGCCCCCGACCGAGGCCGCCGCCTGGCAGGGCTACCTCGCGGCGCTGATCGAGTGGGACCTGATCAGCGTGCCGGCGCACGATAGGCTGTATGCGATGCTGCCGGAGGTGGAGGGGCGGCCGGCGGGACGGATTTTGCTGGGGGTGGGCGAGTAGGGCGAGGCGAGCCAGCAAATGATCGTCGAGGCACCAACCGTCGCTATGCGCGGTGAATTCGGTCAGTTAGGTAGTGGAGACTGAGCATCATCACAGCGAGCAGATGAAAGCCGAGGAAAAGAGTGACCGCAATTACTGCTGCGAGGATGCTCTGCTTGAGGATAGAGAAGCCGAATAGGGTTATGTCCGCAGCGTGCGAGACCAGCGGTGTACATATCGCCAGTACGACGTAATAGAACACTGATACAAATGACAAATATCCGAATAGGAACGACAGGAACCGTCTTCTGGTGAGGCTCTCAGTTCCAAACTTGTGTCTAGTGAGCTTCGGCGGCTCTCCGGACATTACCTTATCCATTCCCGGGCCAGCAAAAGTGGAGACGGCCGCTAATGCTGCTACGAAAAAAGCGGCGAGAAGTGCCACTAGAGCCTTCGCGTCCACAATAGCTCCCTCAAGGAGAGTTGGGACCTCCGGTAACCCCGCGGTTCCCCCGGCTGCCCACACGATCAAGGCGAATACGATCGCTGTCACTAGGATCGGAACTCGCACACGGTAAGCGTCGAGTTCCGGATGCTCGATCCTGAGAAAGAGCAACGGGGTAAAGAGTTTGGCGGCACTGCGGACCGTCATTGACCGTATGCCTTGCATATTGCGCTGACGAGGTCTCGCCGTATCTTGTCGTGTCTCTGACCCAGCTTCTTTTCAACTCTGGCCGTCTCCCGTCGAGTCGTGAGGGTCTCAGTGGCCTCCCTATCGATGTCTAGCTTGATTGGAAATGTCTGATGCTTTAGATCGGCATTCCGGTATCGCACCTTCATCTCGTCGAAGTGCTGGGCTTTTGCTTTGTCCTTGAGCCGATTTAGCACCCTGGCGATGAGGTGTTCGTCAGGTTCGCCTTTGACCTCAAGAGATAGAACGCGCTTCTTCTCGTAAACAACACCATCTTCGTCTAGTTCAGATGGCTCCTCACGGTATTCGACGAGGTCGATGCCAGCGACTGGCCCCGTTTCACCTGCTCAATAAGAGTGTCGGACAAGTCCCCGTTTATTTCAACGATGGGGCGAAAATCCCGCTTTCGTCCACTGGCGTCCTCAAACTCTTGCCCTTCGTATGCGAGCTTGAGGATGTAAGTTAGGAACGGGGAAATCGAAGAGCTGCCCAGGCCCGGAACACGCTCAAGGTACATTTGGTGAAATATCCCAGCGCCTTTCACCGGTTTTGAAGAAATCAAAACGTGAGCCGAGCTCGCTACCCCTTCACCGTCTTTCTTCGGCTCCACTCGATAGGCTCCATTTTCAATGTGCTCAAAAGCTGGGTCTGGAACCCGCGCGTTCGAGTTGCTGACGAGCAGTATAAAGAAGCCGCTATTCGCATGGATATCTAGGTCGATAAGACGTAACGACTGGGTGTCAAGTTCATGACGCCACACAGTTTTTCCGGCGTCGAATATCTTCTTGAGGAGCTTAAGAGCCTCACCGAAATCCACCAGCCCGGCCTCGGCAGGACTGCCTTGAAGTCTGATTTTGTACGATCCAACGTCTCGCTCGAATTCATCAAGCATCCCGTCCCCCCGGAAGTAATAGGAGATGGGTAGCCCAGCGAAACCAGAGTTCCAAGAGAGTTCACATTCTGTTCCTGGTGAGGTCGCGTTGTCAACTCGGCATTGGGCGGGCGCTGGCGCAGCGTGGTGCGTGGGGCCGCCCCCTTCCGTCGCTGTCGCGCCACCTTCCCCCGCTGCGCAGGGGAAGGATCGCAGGAGCCGAAGCCTCGGTGAGCCGGCGCGATGATCGCAGTCGGGCTCCTCCCCCGTTTACGGGGGAGGGGGACCAGCCGGAGGCTGGTGGAGGGGGCGGCCGCACGCGCGATAGTCGCGTGGGAGCCGAGATACCGAGTCCAAACCCGCCCCCTCCACCGGCTTCGCCGGTCCCCCTCCCCCGCTTCGCGGGAGGAGGAACGCAAGAGCGGAAGCCTTGAGTGAAGTCGCATGCGCGCATCGATCCTGACGCACAGGCGGGCGAAGGAGCTGCGGCGCGAGATGACCGAGCCCGAGCGCACGCTCTGGGCGATGCTGCGGCGCAGGCAGCATGGGCTGAGGTTCCGGCGGCAGCATGCGATGGGGCCGTACATCCTCGATTTCTATTGTCCGGCGGCCAAGCTCTGTGTCGAGATCGATGGACCGGCGCACGAGGGACGCGAAGCGCACGATGCGCGGCGGACGATGTGGCTCGAGGCGCAGGGCGTGCGGGTGATCCGGTTCACGGTGGCGGATGTGTCGGAGCGGCCGGCCTGGGTCGTGGCCGAGATCGAGCGGACGGACGGCATGTAGGGCGTGGCCGCCCCTCCACCAGCCTAGGCCGGCCCCCCTCTTCCGCTTCGCGGGCGGAGGCTTCTGGCTGCTAGTGCATCACCCCCACCCAGCGCGCCACGAGCAGCACCAGCCCCACCGCCATCAGCGTCCCGAACACCCGGAACGTGTAGCGCGTCGCCCGTTCCGGCAGGAACGTATCGAACACGTGGCCGGTAGTGGCGCCGTAGCGCACGGCCATGGCGGTCAGCGGGCACTTGAAGCCGTAGCCGGCGAACACCGCGCTCTCGACCGCCAGCAGCCCGAGCGCCACCCAGAGCCAGGGGCCCGACGCGCCGGTGACGCCCGCATAGAGCAGCGCGAAGGTCGACGCCGCCATCACCAGATAGATCGCGGTGTGGACGGTGCGGATCAGGGTCAGGGTCGCGTGGTCGGTCATGGCGCGAAGATGCGCCGGGGTGCGGGCGAGGTCTTGATCGGGGTCAAGCGCGATCCGTGCGTTCGTGGTTCTCGTGCCGCTCAAGTCGGCGGATGTGACGGAGCGGCCGGCCCGCCCCACCCACCGGGTGTCATCCCGGCGAAAGCCGGGATCCAGCTTGGTGCTGGCGCAAGGTGAAGGATGGATCCCGGCTTTCGCCGGGATGACATCGGGGATGGGACAACGCTCGGGCGCGCATGTGCCACGCACCAACGCCGCGAGAGCCCTTCATCCCCGGCCCTTTCCGACAATCTTCGCCCGACTTATCCATGCTGTCTTCAGCCGCGGTATATTCCCCTCATCCAGTCTGCACGGACGGGCCCGGACGACGGCCGGCGTGGGTTGGACAGGTAGGCGTGAGGGCCGTCCCCTTGCGAGGTTTGGCTTTAACGCTGGCGGCAGGACTCGCCAGCCCGAACCCCACTCCGAAATCCTGCCGC
>CAYRZM010000068.1:0-10464 GCA_964428685.1 uncultured Devosia sp.
ATGGCGACGCTGGGCAATCCGATCATGGGCGATCCGCGCTATTTCAACATCGAGAACTTCCAGGGTGCGCCCGGACTGGGGGAGGGGCTGCAGCTCCATGCGCGGCGCATCCGGCTGCCGCTCGAAAACGGCAAGACGCTCGATGTGAGCGCGCCGTTGCCGCCGCACATGCAGCAGAGCTTTGCGGCACTGGGCTTCGACGCCGAGCGCTACGACGTGCGCGACCAGGACCCGGAAGATGCGTGAGTTTCTCGACGACGCGCATGCGCATCGCGAGGACGGCTACGGCCGGGCGCAGGCGCATGCCAAGCGCGAGCTGCCCAAGCGGTTCTACGCCGAGGCCAAGGTCCAGCGGATGGACGGCGGCTTCGCGGTGGGGCTCGATGGCCGCGTGCCGCGCACGCCGGGGATGAAGCCCGTCGTGGTGCCGGCTGAAGCCGTCGCCGCGGTGATGGCGGAGGAGTGGGCCGCGCAGGGTGAGTTCATCGATCCCGAGACCATGCCGATGGTGCGGCTGGTCAACTCCGCGGTCGAGGCCGGCGCGGAATCGATGCCGGCGTTGCGCGCGGAGATCGTCAAATACGCCGGCAACGATCTGCTGCTCTATCGCGCGGACTCCCCCGAGGCGCTGGTGGCCCGCCAGGAGGAGCTGTGGGACGCGGCGCTTGTCGGCCTCGCCCGCCACTTCGGCGTCGCGTTCCAGCCGACCATCGGCATCCTGCACCAGCCGCAGCCGCCCGCGACGCTGGCGCGACTGGGGGCAGCGCTCGAGGGCGAGGCGCTCCTGCCGCTCACCGCGATGAACGCGATCATGTCGATCACCGGGTCCGGACTTCTGGCCCTCGCCCTGCGGCATCGGCTGCTCTCGGCCGATGAGGTATGGGCTGCCGCGCACGTGGATGAAGACCACAACATCGCGCTCTGGGGCGAGGTCGAGGAGATCACCGAGCGCCGCGCCAAGCGTCGCCGCGAATTCGATGCCGCTGCGAAACTGTTAACCCTCGCGGCCTAGCTCCTCAAAACTTCCCGTCCGGCTGCACGAAAACTGCAAGGCCGGTGCGCAGGCTCCAGCCCGTGCGCAACCCGATTCAGCCGTCCCCGAACCGCCCCATCCCGCTGCCCGACTGCATCCTCCAGGACAGCTGGTGGGCCACCTATGAGCACGAGGACTCCCGTCGCGCGACCCCGCGCTTGCGCCCGGCCGGAGCGGACCCGATAAAGAGCCCATGGCGCGCATCCTCATCGCCGACGACGAGCCCAATATCCGCGAGGTGATCTCGTTCGCCCTCGAGCGGGCGGGTCACACGACGCAGACGGCACGCAACGGCACCGAGGCGCTGCAGTCGCTGCGGCGCGGTCCGGCCGATCTCGTGATCCTCGACATCGGCATGCCCGAGGTCGACGGCCTCGAGGTCTGCCGCCAGGTCCGCAAGAGCTCCGACGTTCCCATCCTCTTTCTTTCCGCCCGCGACGAAGAGATCGACCGCGTCCTCGGTCTCGAGATCGGCGGCGACGATTATGTGACCAAGCCGTTCTCGACCCGCGAGCTGGTCGCCCGCGTCAATGTCATCCTCAAGCGCGCCCGCGGCGGCGAGCGGATGCCGGCGGCAATGAGCCACGGCAAGGTGCGGTTCGACGCGGCGCGCCATGGCGTGTGGTTCGGTGATGCGGCCATCGCGCTCACCGCACTCGAATTCGAGATTCTTGCGGCGCTGCTCGCCCGACCGGAAGTGGTGTTCTCGCGCGAGCAGATCATGGAGGCGGCATACGGCGCCGGCACCTATGTGAGCGACCGCACCATCGACAGCCACATCCGCAATCTTCGCGCCAAATTCGCCGAGGCCGGCTGCGGCTCGATCGTCGAGACGGTGCACGGGGTCGGCTTCCGGCTCGGATCGGCCGCCTGATGGCGGCGCCGCGCGTTCCGGCGAAGTGGCGGCCCACGCTCGGGCTCATCGTCCTCGTGGTGCTGCTGACGGTGCTGGTCCTGCCGGTCGCCATCGCGGTCTGGTTCCGCGCGCTCGAAAGCGGCGCCTCGCGGATGGGGCCGAACGAGCTCGGGGCGCTGGGCGTGGCGCTGGTCATCACGGTGGTGATCGCGATCGTCTTCTCGCGCACCATCACGGGGCCGATCAATGCGCTCATCCAACGCACGGAGGAGATCGGCAAGGGCGGCCGGGCGGCGATCGTCGCGCCCGAGCGTCTTGGCACGCGCGAGATCGCGACCCTGAGCCAGAGCTTTCTCGATCTCGCCGAGCGGCTGGTCGACCGTACCGAATACGTCTCCTCCTTCGCGGCCCATGTGAGCCACGAGCTCAAGTCGCCGGTGACCGCGATCCGCGGCTCCGCGGAGCTGCTGCGCGATGCCGAGATGACACATGCGGAGCGCCAGCGCTTCCTCGACCACATCATCGCCGACAGCGACCGGCTGACGGTGCTGCTCGAGCGGCTGCGCGAGCTGGCGCGCGCCGACCTCGATGTCGCGAGCGGGCGGGCGACGCTTGCCGAGGTCCTGCGCGGACACCCCAACGTCGCACTTAGCGGCGCGGGCGACGTGCCGGTCTCGCTCGGGGCGGAAGCGTTGGGCACGGTGTTCGCGCAGCTGATCCGCAACGCCGTCGAGCACGCGGCGACGGCGATCCGGGTCGATGCCGCAGAGGGGGAGGGGGTGCTGCGCGTCACCGTCGCCGACAACGGCACCGGCATTTTGCCCGGCAACCGCGATCGGGTGTTCGAGCCGTTCTTCACCACCCGCCGGGAGGCCGGCGGGACCGGCATGGGCCTCCAGATCGTCCGCTCGATGCTCGCCGCCCACGGCGGCACTATCGAGCTCCTGCCGTCGGACAGTGGAGCAGCATTCGAATTGAGGCTCCCGGTCGCAACAGTTTAGAGCCGTTCCAGGGTTGGTCGTTTTAAGTTGACACCAAAGGTCCGGTTTACCTAATTCCCGCGCATTCCGGACTGACCGAGGTTTCGATGCGCATCCGCGTTTCCGTTCTTGCCGCGCTTCTGGGCGGCCTTGCCGCTCCCGCGTTCGCCGACGACGGCATCATCGTCTACAACGCCCAGCACGAGGCGCTGACGCAGGAATGGGCCGACGGCTTCACCAAAGCCACCGGCATCGCCGTGACCATCCGCAGCGGATCGGACACCGAGCTCGGCAACCAGCTGCTGCAGGAAGGCGCGGCCTCGCCCGCCGATGTGTTCCTCACCGAGAATTCGCCGGCCATGGTGCTGGTCGACACTGCCGGGCTGTTCGAAAAGCTGCCGCAGGACATCCTCGACGAGGTGCCGGCCCAATATCGGCCGCCTTCGGGCGACTGGACCGGCATCGCGGCGCGCTCGACGGTGTTCGCCTACAACCCCGACAAGCTGAGCGCGGACAAGCTGCCCAAATCGATCATGGACCTTGCCGATCCAAGCTGGCAGGGCCGCTGGGCGGCCTCGCCGTCGGGCGCCGACTTCCAGGCGATCATTGCGGCGATGCTGCAGCTCAAGGGCGAGGCCGCGACCGCCGCGTGGCTCAAGGCGGAAAAGACCAATTCGATCGCCTACCGCGGCAACACGGCTGCGATGAAGGGCGTCAACGCCGGCGAGGTCGATGGGGCGGTGATCTACCACTACTACTACTTCGGCGATAAGGCGAAGACCGGCGAGAACAGCAGCCACGTGGCGCTGCATTTCTTCAAGGGCCAGGACCCGGGCGCGTTCGTTTCGGTCTCGGGCGGCGGCGTGCTGAAGACGGCCCCGCACAAGGCCGAGGCCGAGGCGTTCCTCAAGTGGATCGCGGGTCCGGACGGGCAGGCGATCCTCCGTGACGGCACGTCGTACGAATACGCCGTCGGCAACGGCGCGGCCTCGAATCCGGCGCTGCCGCCGCTCGACACGCTCGAGGCGCCGGCGGTCGATCCGTCGCTGCTCAACAGCCAGAAGGTCAGCGACCTGATGACGGCGGCCGGGCTGCTGTAGTCCGGACGATCCGCCGCGCCGGAGCCGCTTCCGGCCCGGCGGGGCGAATGATAAGCGGTCGGCCGGCATTTCGGCCGGAGGCAGAGTGTGAGTGGTGAAGCGGGATCGCTGGGATCGGCGGCGCCGGGCTGGCGCCTGCCGGCGCGCGCGCCCGTGCTCGCCGCCGCAACGGTCGTCTCGCTGCTGAGCCTCATTCCGCTCGGTTTCATCATCGCGGTGGCAGTCGGCGCGGGATGGGACGAGGTGGTGCGCCTCGTGATCCGGCCCCGGGTCGGCGAGCTCCTCGTCAACACGATCTGGCTCGAAGTCATCACGCTGCCGCTGACGATTGTCCTCGCGGTGGCGCTGGCCTGGATCACCGAGCGCACGGCGCTGCCCGGCGCGCGCTACTGGGCCGGGCTGATGGTCGCGCCGCTCGCCGTCCCGGCCTTCGTCCAGAGTTATGCGTGGAGCAGCGTTCTGCCCGGGCTCAACGGGCTGGCGGGCGTCGTGGTGATTGCGGTCATCTCCTACATGCCATTCGTCTATCTGCCCGTGGCAGCCCAGCTCCGGCGCCTCGATCCGGCGCTCGAGGACGGCGCAGCATCGCTCGGCAAGTCTCCGCGGCAGATCTTCTGGATGGTGGTGCTGCCGCAGTTGCGCCTGCCGATCTGCGCCGGTGCGCTGCTGGTGGGGCTGCACCTGCTCGGCGAATATGGGCTCTTTGCGCTGATGCGGTTCGACACCTTTGCGACCGCGATCGTCGACCAGTTCCAGTCGGTCTACAACGCACCCGCCGCGAACCTGCTCGGCGGGGTGCTGGTGCTCTGCTGCGCGGTGCTCTTCGGGCTCGAGGCGTGGGTCCGCGGCGACCGCCGCTACGCGCGCCTGGGGAGCGGCGCGGCGCGGCAGCCATCACGCCGCCGCCTTGGCCGCAGCGGCCGGCTTGCCACTATCGTTCTCCTGCTCGCGACGGCGGTGCTGTCGCTCGGGGTGACGCTCGCCACGCTCCTTCGCTGGCTGTGGATCGGCGGGACGGCCGTGTGGTCGGAACCCGTGCTCTGGACCTCGCTCGGACAGACGGTGCTGTTTTCGCTGGTCGGGGCCGCGCTCACCACCGCGCTCGCGGTGCCCATGGCGTGGCTCAGCGTCCGCCATGCGAGCCGCGCGGTCCGCACGCTCGAAACCGCGCAGCTTTACGCCGGCGCGCTGCCCGGCCTCATCATTGCGCTGGCGCTGGTGTCGATCACCGTGCGGCTGATGCTGCCGCTCTACCAGACGGCGGCGACGCTGATCTTTGCCTACGCGCTGATGTTCCTGCCGCGCGCGCTCACCGGCCTTCGCTCCTCCATCGCGCAGGCGCCGGTCGATCTCGAGCGCGCGGCGATGAGCCTCGGGCGCCCGCCGCTCAGCGCCGTGCTGCGCACGACGATGCGGCTCGCCGCGCCCGGCATTGCGGCGAGCCTGGCGCTCTGCGCGCTCGGCATCTCCAACGAACTCACCGGCACGCTGCTGCTCGCCCCCAACGGCACGCGCACCCTCGCGACGAAATTCTGGGCGCTCACCAGCGAGCTCGACTACGTGTCGGCGGCGCCCTACGCCCTGCTGCTCATCGCGCTGTCGGTGCCGCTCGTGGTGCTGCTGCGGCGGCAGGCGGAGAGGGCGCTCAGCGCATGAGCCTGCTCACCCTCAGTGGCGTCACCAAGCGCTACGGCGCCGTCACCGCGCTCGACGGCGCGACGCTGACCATCGCGCCGGGTACGCTGACCGCCATCGTCGGTGCGTCCGGCTCGGGCAAGACCACGCTGCTGCGGCTCGTCGCCGGCTTCGAGCCGCTCGATCGCGGCAGCATCGTGTTCGACGGCACCGAAATCGCCGGGCCGATCCGCATGGTGCCGCCGCACCGCCGCGGCATCGGCCTCGTCGCGCAGGAAGGTGCGCTGTTCCCGCATCTGAGCGTCGGCGGCAACATCGGCTTCGGCATGGACTCGCGTTCCAGCGAGGCCGTGGCGACGCTGCTCCAAGCCGTTGAGCTCGATCCGGCAATCCACGCGCGCATGCCGCACGAGCTCAGCGGCGGCCAGCAGCAGCGCGTGGCGCTCGCGCGTGCCCTGGCGCGGCGGCCAAAGCTCATGCTGCTCGACGAGCCGTTCTCGGCGCTCGATGCAGGCCTTCGCGCCAATATGCGCGAGATGGTCAAGCGCCGTCTGATCGCCGACGGCATCACCGGTATCCTCGTGACGCACGACCAGCAGGAAGCGCTGAGCTTTGCCGACCAGCTGGCGGTGCTCGAGGAGGGCCGCGTCGTGCAGGCCGGCTCACCGCGCGAGCTCTACCTCCAGCCGCGCACCGAAATGCTGGCGAAGTTCCTCGGCGATGCGCTGATCATCGAGGGCCGGGTCGAAAGCGGCGAAACGGACACCCCGCTTGGTCGCGTCCGCGTCGGCCGCGCCGTGCGCGACGGATCCGCACGCGTCCTCCTCCGGCCCGAGCAGGTGCGGCTCGTGCCGTGGAGCGAGGGCACGCCGACCGCCGAAATCGTCTCGGCGTCGTTCGAGGGGCCGATCACCGTGGTGCGCTTCAAGGCCGGCGGCGCGACCTTCACGCTCAAGGTGCCGAGCGCCGACGCGCCGCTCGCCGGGCGGGCCAGCATCGTGCTGATCGGCACCGGCCACGTGATCCCGGGCTAGGCTTCAGGCGAGATACCGCCGGGTGAGGTGGTCCTCGAAGTACTTGCCGTTGAGCTTCTCGCCGGTCGCCTTGACCAGCAGCTCCGGTGTCGACCAGCGCGAGGCCTGCGACCAGATCCTGTCGCGCCGCCAGGCGTTGATGTCGACGAAGCGGCCGTGGCGCATGTCGTCGCGGGCTGTCGGATGGTCCTGCTCGAGCTTGGCCCAGAGCTGCGCGGCGACCATCGCGCCCAGCGTGTAGCTCGGGAAGTAGCCGAAGGCGCCGCCGGGCCAGTGCACGTCCTGCATCGGGCCGTCCTTGTAGTTGTCGCGCGTCGCGAGCCCGAGATAGGCGACCATCCGGTCGTGCCATTCGTCCGGCACGTCCTTGGGCTTGATGGTGCCTTCGATCAGGCCCTTCTCAATTTCGTAGCGGAGGATGACATGCAGCGGGTAAGTCGCCTCGTCGGCATCGACGCGGATGAGGCCGGTCTTGACCTCGTGCACATGTGCCAGCAGATCCTCGATGTCCCAGCCGCGGATGGCGTCCGGCCCGAGGTGCTCGCTCACCAGCGGCATCGCCCATTCCCAGAATTCGCTCGAACGGCCCACCTGCTTTTCGACGAACAGGCTCTGGCTCTCGTGGATCGCCATGCCGCGCGCCTTGCCGAGGGCGAAGTGCGACCACTCCTTGGGCAGTCCCTGCTCGTAGAGGCCGTGGCCGGTCTCGTGGATGATGCCCATGAGCGACGACAGGAACTCAGACGTGGTGTAGCGCGTGGTCATGCGCACGTCGGTGGGCACGCCGCCGCAGAAGGGGTGGTGCGAGACGTCGAGGCGGCCATGCTCGAAGTCGAAGCCGAGCGCTTCCATCACCGCAAGGCCAAGCGCCTTCTGCCTGTCGATCGGGAAGGGCGCGTTGAGCGGCTTCAGCGGCCGCGCGGCACGCTTTTCGTCCTGCCGGGCGATCGCCGCCGGGATGAAGTCCTTGAGGAACACCTTGAGCCGGGCAAAGACCGGATCGATGTCGGCGGCGCGGTTGCCGGGATCGAACTGCTCCATCATGGCGTCGTAGGGCGCAAGGCCCAGCGCCTTGGCGCGCAGCTCGGACTCTTCGCGGGCGAGGGCGACGACGCTCTCGAACGCCGGCAGGAAGCCGGCCCAGTCGTCCTTCGCCCGCAGCTCGCGCCAGAGCTGCTCCGAGCGCATGCGCGCCACGACCTGGCGCTGGACGAAGTCGGTCGAGAGGCAGGTCATGTTGGTGTAGACGCGCGCCTGCTCGCGGATCGCCGCCTGCTGCATCTCGTCGAGCGGCTCTTCCGCGGCGGCCGCGAGCCAGTCGGCGATCTCGGGCGCCGTGGCCATCTCGTGGTACATGCCGGCGAGCACCGCCATCGACTCGGCGCGCTTCTCGCCGCCGCCCACCGGCATCATCACCTGCTCGTCGACGCCGAGGATCGACTGCGCATGCTCGACGGCTTCGAGCTTGTGACCGAGTTCGGCGAGCTTGGCGAAGGCGGAATTGGCGGTGGACATGGACGATCCCTGGTGGTTTGGCGCGTGGTAGCGCCAAACCCCGCCGCTGTCACCCGCACTCGAGATTTCTCTCTCTCCCCCGCGTGGGGAGGGGAGCGAAGCTAGGCGAAGCCTTAGCGGAGCTGGGTTGGGGGACTAGCAGTCGGTACGGGAGACGCGGATACTCCCCCCACCCCGGCTTGCTACGGTCTCGCTTCGCTCGACCAAGCGCGCCGCCCTCTCCACGCGGGGGAGGGAGAGGAGAGTTCTTCCAAAAAAGGGGACGGGGCGCAGCCGGGGAGACTGCGCCCCTCGAAAAGGCTCGTCCTTCTGGGCGATGCCTTGGCCGGCCGCACCAATGGGGGATTGTGCGGCCGGGATTGGGAATTCCACGGCGCCAATGCGCCGGGCTTTTCTTTTGCGCGCTACGCGCCGCTGCCTAGAACGGCAGGATGGCGTCGGCGATCTGCTGCCCGTAGCGGGGTTGCTGGACGTCGGTGATCTGGCCGCGGCCGCCGTAGGAGATGCGGGCTTCGGCGATCTTTTCCGACGCGATGGTGTTGTCGGACTGGATGTCCTCGGGGCGCACGATGCCCTGAACGATCAGGTCGCGGATTTCAAAATTCACCCGCACCTCCTGGTGCCCCTCGATCACAAGGTTGCCGTTGGGCAGCGTCTGGGTCACCACCACCGCGACGTTGGTCTGGAGGCTCTCCTTGCGGTCCACCGTGCCGCTGCCGCCGTCGGTCAGCTTGCCCGAGGTCGAGATGCCGCCCGAGGGATCGACGTCGATGCCGGGCACCTTGGTGCCGAACAGCGAGCCGAGCGTCGTGCCCACACTCGCATCGTTGCCCGAGTTGCGCGCGCGGGTGGTGGCGTTCGAAATCTGCGCGCTGTCGTCGATGGTGACGATGACGGTGAGGATGTCGCCGACCTTGTGGGCGCGCTGGTCCTTGAAGAAGCCGCGGGCATCGGTCGAGAACAGCGAGTTGGGCTGATAGCTCACCGCGGTCACTTCCGGCATCGGCATGTTGACGGCGCGATAGCCGGGCTCGGCCGTGGGGTCCTGGATGGCGGTGAGTTTTGGCTCGTCGCCGACGCGGCTCAGCTGGTCGAGCGTGGCGCACCCGGCGAGCAAGGCCATGAGGCTGACCGTGGCGAGGATCTTGAACAGGGGCATTCGGGTCTCCTAGAGGCCGGCCACGGTGATGGCGGTGTCGATCTCCACGGTGCCGTCCGGTTCGGCGACGCCATGGAGGATTTTCTTGCTGACGGTGTTGAGCACGTCGACCGGCTGGCCGGCAGCGGCGGAGGTCAGCGCCTGGCCCTTGACGGTGAGCGTCATCGCGCCGGCCTTGAGCAGGACGGTGACCAGCGTGTTGCGCGCCACCACCTGCGGCTCGCCCACATCGGTCGGCTTCAGCATCACGCCGGCGTGGCTCTGGCGGAGGAGCTGCTTGCCGACGAGCTGGTCGAGGTCGGCGAAGCCGCCGGCCTCCGCCGTCGCCAGCGGTACGCTCACGGTCTCGAAATCTGCGGCGCCGAGGATGGTGCCGGCCGGCGTATTGGCGACGAGGCGCGGCGCCGTCGTCATCAGCGTGATCGTGCCCGTGAGGTCGACCGGCTGGTCGATCCCGGCGACGGAGAAGCGCGCGGCGAAGGCGGTGCCCGTCGGCAGATAGCGCAGGGTCACCAGCGACGCCGGCGTGTCGGTGGCCGCGGCGTTGAAGCTCACATCGGCGACATCGAAGCGGACATCGGCCGCGATGCCGGTTGCGAGGGTGCCGCTGGCCGCGAGGTTCGACGAGATCAGCGCCGCAAGCGCCGGCGCATCGATCACCGTCGAGGCGCGGATCACCTGGATGCTGGCGTGGCCGCCCGCGTCGAAATCGGCAAGACCCGCGAGGTGCGCGGCGTTGGTGATGACGGCGAGCGGAACGACGCCGGTGGTGCCGGGCGCCGGTGCGCGGAAGATGGCGGTGTCGGCGAGCGCGCCGGCTCCGTCGAACATCTCGCCGATCGTCACGATGTCGGAGGTGACCGTGATGTCGCCCTTGAGGGTCGGCGTGGCGACGGCAGCGCCAGTGGTCAGCAGCAGGGCGGCGAGAGCGAAGGTGAGGGTCTTCATGATCCGGCTCCTCAGCGCATCTGGCTGATCGAGGACATCATCTCGTCGACGCCGGAGATGACACGGCTGTTCATCTCGTAGGCGCGCTGCGCGGCGATGAGGTCGGAGATGTCGGTGACGGGGTTGACGTTGGCCTCTTCGAGGTAGCCCTGCATCACGCTGCCCATGCCGTCGGTGTTGGGCGTGCCGGCCTGCGCCGCGCCG
>CAYRZM010000069.1:0-2785 GCA_964428685.1 uncultured Devosia sp.
GCAGTTGATGGCGAGCGTCGAGGCGCCAAAGAACGGATCGATATAGGCCGAATCCGGATCGGGCATCAGCACCATGTCGGACTCGTTGATCGCCTTCCATCCGGCAATCGAGGAGCCGTCGAACATCGTGCCTTCCTCGAAGATGTCCTCGTCGATCATGGTCTGGTCGAAGGTCACGTGCTGCAGCTTGCCGCGCGGGTCGGTGAAGCGCAGATCGACGTATTTGATCCCTTCGTCCTTGATCTTCTTGAGAATGTCGTTGCCAGTCGTCATGGTTTACCCCGTTGAAAATCCCTGTCTTTTGTAGTCCCGGCGGCGCTGCCTAGAGCGCGTCGTCGCCGAATTCCCCGGTGCGGATGCGGATCGCCTGCTCGATCGAATAGACGAAGATCTTGCCGTCGCCGATGCGGCCCGTTTGCGCAGCGGTGCGGATGGCTTCGATCGCCTTGTCGGCGAAGTCGTCGGGGCACACCACCTCGATCTTCACCTTGGGCAGGAAATCGACCACGTATTCGGCGCCGCGATAGAGTTCGGTGTGGCCCTTCTGGCGGCCGAAGCCTTTGGCCTCGGTGACGGTAATGCCCTGCAGCCCCACCTCCTGCAGCGCCTCCTTCACCTCGTCGAGCTTGAACGGCTTAACGATGGCTTCGATCTTCTTCATGCGCGCCTCCACTGCCGCCCTTGCGGGTCTCGCCTAGCGGTATGCACGGGTCATGCCAGCGTCCGAAATCGGTCGAAAGGAACGATCCGTCAGGCGCTTGCCCACTCAAGCTCGAGTCGCTCGGCAGACCGGCGGGCCGAGCAGTGCCTACTTCTTGGGCAGAACGATGCAGGAGTGTCCATGTTCCGGACGGGCCGGCATTTGAGCTCGCGGGAGCGAAAATGCACCGGGCGATCGCCTGCTGAAGAAAGCGGACGGCGGGGCCTTGTCGCCCTTTGACTGCCCCGGGCGCTTCATATATTGGCTCGCCAGCCCCGGCCGGTGGGCGGCCGGCGGGTGTGGCGGAACTGGTAGACGCACTGGATTTAGGTTCCAGCGCCCAAAAGGCGTGGAGGTTCAAATCCTCTCACCCGCACCAGCCGCTTGCCCGCGGCACCACCGCCAGTACCAGAGAACGGACGATTGAATGCAGGTCACCGAAACCCTCAATGAAGGCCTGAAGCGCAAGCTGAGCGTGGTCATCCCCAAATCCGACCTCACCAGCCGCCTCGATGCGCGGCTCGGCGAGCTCAAGACCCGGGCCAATATCAAGGGTTTCCGCCCCGGCAAGGTGCCGGACACCTACCTCAAGAAGGTCTACGGCAAGTCGGCCATGGCCGAGGTGATGCAGGACGCGATCAACGCGACGGTCGGCGATGCCTTGACCAGCCGGGCCGAGCGGGCTGCGGCGCAGCCCAAGGTCGATCTCCCCGAGGACCAGGGGGCACTCAACAAGGTGCTCGACGGCGAATCCGACCTCGCGTTCGATGTGAGCTACGAGGTGCTTCCGGCTGTCGAGCCGATGGATTTTTCCGGGCTCAAGCTCGACCGCCCGGTCGTCGCAATCAGCGACGAAGAGGTCGAGAAGGAAATGGCCCGCGTGTTCCGCCAGAACCGCGGCTACGAACCCAAGCCCGACGATGGCACGGTGGCTGAGGGAGACAATCTCGGCATCTCGTTCGTCGGCAAGATCAAGGGAAAGACCTTTGCCGGCGGCAGCTCCGACCACGCGCATCTGGTGGTGGGCGCCGGTGAATTCATCCCGGGCTTCGAAGAGCAGCTCATCGGCATGAAGAAGGGCGAGACCCGGACCATCGATGTCACGTTCCCGGCTGACTACAACCGCGAAGAGCTGCAGGGCAAGACCGCCAAGTTCGAGGTGACCGTCCTCCACATCGATGCGCCGCAGGCGGGCGAGCTCGACGACGAGTTCGCCAAGCGTCTCGGCCTCGAAAATATCGATGCCCTGCGCACGGCGGTGCGCGAGCAGATGGAAGCCGCGCTGGCATCGATGAGCCGGCAGGCCGTGAAGCGGCAGATCCTCGATGCGCTGGACGAGGGCCACAAGTTCCCGGTTCCCGAGCAGCTGGTCGATGCGGAATTCGACGCGATCTGGGAGCGCGTCGAGCATGAGGTGAAGGACCACGGCCGCTCGTTCGAAGACGAGGGCACGACCGAGGCCGAAGCGCGCGAGCAGTATCGCAAGATCGCCGAGCGCCGCGTGCGGCTCGGGCTGGTGGTGGCCGAGGTCGGCAACCGCAACAAGGTCGAGGTGACCGAGGACGAGCACCAGCAGGCGCTGGTTGCCGAGGTACGCCGCTTCCCCGGCCAGGAGCAGCAGGTCTACGACTACTACCGCAAGAATCCGCAGGCGCTCGCCGGCCTGCGCGCGCCCGTGTTTGAGAACAAGGTCGTCGATTTCGTGGCCGGCCTCGCCACCCAGACCGACAAGCCGATGAGCCGCGACGAGCTCGCCAAGCTCATCCAGGATGAAGGCGACGACGTGCCCGAAGAGCACCATCACGATCATGGCGACCATGAGGGCCATGATCACGAAGGGCACGATCACGATCACTGATCGGGCCACTACCGCCAGCTCAAAGGCCGCCTTCGGGCGGCCTTTTCTTTTTGGCCGTGCTACACCGGTTGCATGCACGAGCTCCTGACGCCCGCCGAAATGTCGCGCGCCGACCGCCTGGCCGAAGCGGCGGGCATTCCCTCGCTGACGCTCATGGAAAATGCCGGGCGGACGGTCACCCGCGAAATCCTCCGCCGCTTCGGCAAGACGCCGGTGCTGGTCGTCTG
>CAYRZM010000070.1:0-7003 GCA_964428685.1 uncultured Devosia sp.
TGGCGCTGATCACCGACGGCCGTTTCTCTGGCGCCACGCGCGGCTTCTGCATCGGCCAGGTCGGGCCGGAGGCGGCGGTGGGCGGGCCGATCGCGCTGATCAAGGACGGCGACACCATCACGCTCGATGCTGTGAAGGGCGAAATCTCGGTCGATGTGAGCGACGCGGAATTCGCCGAGCGCAAGGCGGCCTGGGCGCCGCGCGAGACCGAATACGGCTCGGGCGCCATCTGGAAATATGCCCAGCTCGTCGGTCCGGCGCGCTTCGGCGCGCTGACCAATCCCGGCGCCAAGGGCGAGAAGGAGCAGTATGCCGATATCTAGAGGCGCTCCCGCCCTCATCGGTATTTTGGCGCTGTCGGCCCTGCTGCTGGCCGCGCCGGTGCGCGCGCAGGACAAGCCGCCCGTGCCGCCGGCCGACATTGCCGCCGGCCCGACGATGGTCGCCCCCGGCGGCGATCCCGACACCGCCATCGACGCCGCGCAGGCGATGGCGAGCGCCATGGACGGGGCGGGCGGCGGCATCTCGTCGACCACCCAGCTCGCCGCTCTGCAGGATGCCGCGGCTGCGGGCGATCCGATGGCGCAGTGGCAGCTCGGCCTCATGTACGAGAGCGGCGAGGGGGTGGCGCAGGACAAGGCCAAGGCCTTCGGCTACTTCGCCGAGATCGCCGACCAGCACGCCGACGCCGCACCCAAGGGCACCGAGGCCGACATCGTCGCCCACTCCTTCGTCAAGATGGGCGAGTATTACCGCGACGGGCTGCCCGAAGCGGGCATCGCCAAGGACGAGGATTACTCGATCAAGCTGATCCTCCACGCGGCGACCTACTTCGGCGACGCCGATGCGCAGTATAAGGTCGGCGAGCTCTATCTCGACGACAAGGCGCTGGGCGAAAATCCGCTGCAGAGCGCGCGCTGGCTGTCGCTGGCCGCGCGCAAGGGCCATGTTCCGGCGCAGGCCAAGCTCGGCGACATCCTGTTCAACGGCGACGGCGACGTGCAGTCCAATCCGGTCGAGGGCCTGATGTGGCTGACGCTGGCGAGCCGCCGCGCCATCGATACCGCCGATGCGGGCTGGATCGACGATCTGCTCAATGCCGACATGTCGGTGGCCTCGCCCGACGAGCGCAAGCAGGCGGTCGAGCAGGCCGACGCGATCGACCCGACGATCCCCACGCCCTAGCTAGAACGCGAATCTACCCTCGACCGGGACGTGGTCGGATGGCTTCTCCCAGCCGCGCACCTCCTGATGGACGACCACATCCTCGAGCCGGTCCGCGGCCTGCGGCGACAGCAGCAGGTGGTCGATGCGGATGCCGTCCTTGCGGTCCCACCCAAAGGTCTTGAAGTCCCAGAAGGTGTAGGCCGGCTCGTCGCTCACCGCCCGCTGCGCGTCAACCATGCCCATGTTGAGCAGCGTCCGCCAGCGCTCGGCGCTCTCGGGGCGGAACAGCGCATCGCCAACCCATTTCTCCGGGAACGTCGCGTCGATCGCGGCCGGGATGATGTTGAAGTCGCCGAGCAGTATGAACGGTTCTTCGAGCGCCAGCCGCTCCTCGACGAAACGGATCAGCCGGTCCATCCAGCCCAGCTTGTAGGGGAATTTCTCCGACTTCACCGGGTTGCCGTTGGGCAGGTATATGCAGCAGACGCGCACCGCCGTGCTTTCGGTCGAAAACACGCCTTCGATCAGCCGGGCCTGCTCGTCGCTGTCGTCGCCCGGAAGCCCGCGCGTCACCTCGTCGAAGCGGTGCTTCGACAGAATTGCAACGCCGTTCCAGCTTTTCTGCCCGAAGGTCTCGACATTGTAGCCCAGCGCCTCGATCTCGAACCGCGGGAACTCCTGGTCGATGGCTTTGATTTCCTGCAGGCAGACGATGTCGGGCGACTCTTCGCTCAGCCATTTGAGCAAAGCCGTCATCCGGGCTTTGACGCCGTTGATGTTCCAGGTCGCGATGCGCATGCCCCGACCCTAGCGGCGGGTGCCGGGCAGGGCAACCTCAGCCATAGACGGCGTTGCGGATGTCCTGCCGGAAGGCGCCGTTGTCGCCCTCGGGCGCAACGTTCGTGCAGGTGAGGACGCTGAGCCGGTTGATCGGGTCGATGATCCAGTTGTGCCCCCAGGCGCCGCCCCAGTCGACCGAGCCGGCGGGGCAGGGGCTGTCGGCTGCGCTGGGATCGTCCATCAGCGCGCCCAGCAGGCAGAAGCGCTTGCCCGTATCCTCGGGCCGCCGCGGCAGCGCGCCGATCTGGTTGCGCAGCGCTTCGGCGATGGTCGCCGGCTTCAGCAGCGCGCCGCCATTGCTGTAGACCTCCAGCATCTTCATCACGTCGTCGGCGGTGCCCGAGAGCCCGCCGCCGCCCGACTGCGGCGCGTCGGGATGGAGGATGCGCGACACGGAGAAGGTCGTGCCCTGCTTGTTGTCCTCGGTGAGCAGCGCCGGAGGAACGACCGGCGGCGCCGGCGGCTTGGTGTTGGCGTATTGCGCGGGCAGCCGCGCCGGGTCCTTGGCGGTGAACCGCGTGTCGGTCATGCCGAGCGGACCGAGGACATATTTGTCGAGCGCCGCCTGCAGCGTCGCGCCGTCGATCGCGGCGAGCACCCCGCCCACGACGTCGATGCTCATGCCGTAGGTCCAGCGGGTCCCCGGCGCGAACACCAGCGGCGCCTTGGCGAGCCGCCGGAGATTTTCTTCGAGCGGGATGATCGGGCCCGACATTCCCGGCGACACATCCGCCGGCACCGCCGCGTAGGAGAGGCCCGACGTGTGGCTCAGCAACTGCCGCAGCGTGATCGGCCGCACCACGCCATCGGGCGAGGGCGGCGTGAACCACGGCAGGAATTTCGTCACCGGATCGTCGAGGCCGAGGAGGCCCAGATCCATCATCCTGAGCGCCGCGGTCGCGACGATCGGCTTGGTGACCGAGGCAAGACGCCAGATCGTGTTGCGCTCGAGCTTCCGCCCGGCTTCGCGGTCGGCGAGGCCGGCGGTCCGCGCATAGACCTCGCGGCCCTCCTTGCGCACCAGCACCACGCAGCCGACGATCCGGCTCACCAGCGCGGCGTCGATCGCCGCGTCGATGCGCTGCCTCATATCCATGAAGTCCTCCCGGTCCGGCCGCCTAGACGGCGACGGAAAAGCTCGTGCCGCAGCCGCAGGAGGCGACCGCGTTGGGATTCTTGATCTGGAAGCTCTGGCCGATCAGGTCGTCGACATAGTCGATCTCGGCGCCACCCATGAATTCGAGGCTCAGCGGATCGATCAGCACCGTCGCCGCATCCTTGGCGAGCACCAGGTCGTCGTTCGCCGGCGTTTCCTGCACGAGCTTGTACTCGTACTGGAAGCCCGAGCAGCCGCCGCCGGCCACGACGATGCGCAGCACCGTGCCGGCCGGCTGCCTGGCCAGCACGCGGCCGATCTTTTTGGCGGCGCGGTCGGTGAGGATGACGGGATTTGGTGCTAGGGCAGCGTCTGTCATGTGCCCAATCTAATATCGTTGAATGCCGATGAAAAGGCCGCGATGACCGAAACTGCCCCCTATGCCGCCGATCCGGCGCAAAGCCGCGGCCGGCTCTATCCCGTTTCGGACAGCCCGACGCGCTCGGAGTTCCAGCGCGACCGCGACCGGATCATCCATTCGACGGCGTTCCGGCGGCTGCAATACAAGACGCAGGTCTTTCTCCAGCACGAGGGCCAGCACTTCCGCACCCGGCTCACCCACACGCTGGAGGTGAGCCAGATGGCCCGCTCGATCGCGCGGGCGCTGCGCCTCACCGAGGATCTGGCGGAGGCGATCGCGCTCGCCCACGACCTCGGCCACACCCCCTTCGGCCACGCCGGCGAGCGCGTGCTCAACGCGCGCATGGCGCGCTGGGGCGGGTTCGACCACAACATGCAGGCGATCCGCGTGGTGACCCGGCTCGAGAACCGCTACGCGACCCACGACGGCCTCAATCTCAGCTGGGAAACGCTCGAGGGCATTCTCAAGCACAATGGTCCCTTGGTCGACCGCGCGGGCCGTCCCGTCGGCCGCTACGCGACCGAGGGCCTGCCGTTCGGCCTCGACGACATTCCCGCCGGCGCCGGCCTCGAGCCGTGGACGCATGCCGGCCTCGAGGCGCAGGCCGCCGCCATCGCCGACGACATCGCCTACAACGCCCACGACATCGACGACGCCCTGCGGGCCGGCCTGCTCACCTTGCCCGATCTTGCCGATGTGCCGCTCGCCGGTCCCATCGTGCGCGACGTTCTCGGGCGCTGGCCGGACATCGAGCGGAGCCGCCAGGCCCACGAGGTGCAGCGCCGGCTCATCACCTTCGCGGTCGAGGACGTCATCGCCGCGGCGACGGCCGAGATCGCGGCCGCCGCTCTCGCTTCGGCCGACGACGTGCGCGCGGCTGGGCGAACGCTGATCCACTTTTCCGCGGCCACGGCGGTGGCCGAGCAGGGGCTCAAGACCTTCCTCTACGCGCGCGTCTACCGCTCCGAGTCGGTGATGGTGCCGGTGCGCCGCGGCGAGGCGATCGTCGGTGCGCTGTTCGACCGCTACCTCGCGACCGCCGACATGCCCGGCCGCTGGGGCGCCGCCGCCCGAGCGGCGACTTCCGATGCGGCGCGCGCCCGGATCGTCGCCGATTTCGTCGCCGGCATGACCGATCCCTATGCCGAAGCCGAACGTCTGCGCCTGTTTGACGGGCAGGGGCCGGTGGGATAGGGGCTCGGCTCGCCCGCCCATCAGGTGCCGTTCATGGACATTTTCGCCGATTTCGCGGCCCGCGTGGCCGCCGCGCTGACGACGCTCTACCCCGATGCGCCCAAGGAGTTGGTGGCGCGCGCCGTGGTCGAGCCGCCGCGCGATCCCGGCCACGGCGATCGCTCGTCCAACGCGGCGATGGTGGTCGCCAAGCCGCTCGGCAAGAATCCGCGCGAGGTGGCGACGGCGCTGGCGGCGCAGTTTGCGTCCGACCCCGATGTGACGGAGGTCTCGATCGCCGGCCCCGGCTTCATCAACTTCCGCCTGAAGCCCGTCGCCTGGCACCGCGTGCTCGCCTCCGTGCTGCGGCTCGGCGCCGGCTACGGCCAGGCCGACCTCGGGCACGGCGAAAAGGTCAATGTCGAATACGTCTCGGCCAACCCCACCGGCCCGATGCATGTGGGCCACACGCGCGGCGCCGTCTTCGGCGATGCGCTCGCCTCGCTCCTCGCCTACACCGGCTACGACGTCACGCGCGAATACTACATCAACGATGCCGGCGGGCAGGTCGACGTGCTCGCGCAGTCGGCGTTCCTCCGCTATCGCGAGGCGCTCGGCGAGGCGATCGAGATTCCAGAGGGCTACTATCCCGGCGATTACCTCAAGCCCGTCGGCGAGGCGCTCGTCGCCACCTATGGCCGGTCGCTGCTCGACATGCCCGAGATCGAGTGGCTGCCCAAGGTGAAGGGGCTGACGCTCGAGATGATGCTCGACCTCATCCGCGACGACCTCGGCGAGCTCGGCGTCAGCCACAATGTCTTTTTCTCCGAGCGGGAGCTGCACGGCCAGGGCGGCGACATCGACCTGACGCTCGACTGGTTGCGCGACGCGGGGCTTGTGTATCAGGGCCGGCTCGACCGGCCGAAGGGCCAGGTCGACGACGATTGGGAGGATCGCGAGCAGACGCTGTTCCGCGCCATGCAATATGGCGACGACGTCGACCGGCCCCTGCTCAAGTCCGACGGCAGCTACACCTATTTCGCGGCCGACATCGCCTATCACCGCAACAAGTACCTGCGGGGGTTCCGGCACATGATCGTCGTGCTCGGGGCCGATCACTCCGGCTATGTGAGCCGCCTCAAGGCGGCGGTGAAGGCCGTCTCGAACGGCGAAGCCGACATGGACGTCAAGATCATGCAGCTCGTCCGGCTCATGAAGAACGGCGAGCCGTTCAAGATGAGCAAGCGGAGCGGCGACCTCGTGCTGCTCTCAGACGTCGTGGCGGAAGTCGGCCGCGACGCCACGCGCTTCATGCTGCTCTACCGGCGCAACGAGCAGGCGATGGATTTCGATTTCGCGCTCGTGAAAGAGCACACGCGCGACAATCCCGTGTTCTACGTGCAGTACGCGCATGCCCGCACGCACTCGGTGTTCCGCACCGCCGCGGCGGAAGTGCCCAGCCTCGATCTCTCGGCCTCTGCACTCGCGGCCGCGCCGCTCGATCGGCTCGACACCGCCGCCGATCTCGAGCTCATCAAGGTCGTGGCGCAATGGCCGCGCACGGTCGTTGCGGCAGCGCTTGCGCACGAGCCGCATCGTGTTGCATTTTACCTTTACGAGCTTGCCGCCGCCTTCCACGCCTTCTGGGCAAAGGGCAAAGATGACAGCGGGTTACGCTTTGTTAACCCTCAGGACTTGAAACTGACGGCGGCGCGACTCGCCCTCGTCAGTGCGGTCAGACAGGTTTTGGTCAACGGGCTCACGGTCTTGGGGGTGTCTGCTCCAGATGAGCTTTCATAATTCGGGCGCATTGGCGTGATGTGTGGCGAACGTCTCGGCGGGGGTCGAGCAGGGGTACCAACTATCATCGCGAGACCACTTCATGCCGCCAGCGAGATCGCAGCAGATGCCTGATCCGGCTGAAAAATCCGACGACCTCATTTCCGAGCTGGCCAAGCTCATGGCGACGCCCCAGGGCAGCGCCGGGGGTGGCCAGCCTTTGCGTCCCGTGCCGCCGGAACCGGCGCCGATGGTGACGCAGCCGCCGCCGGCGCCCGTATCGGTCGCCCCGGCGCCGATCCGCATCCCCGGCATGGAGCCGCCGCGCCCGGCCAATTCGGCCGCGGCGCCCGCCGTCGTTCCGCCGCCGCCCGAAACGCGGGCGCCCGTCACCGGTGTCATTCGCATTCCGGGCATGGACCAGCCGGCCCCGGTCGCCGCCAGCGCGCCGGTCGGCAAGCTCGACTTCCCCAAGCCGACCGCCCCCGTCTCCACGGCGCCGGTCCCGACGCTCGCCGACCGCATCG
>CAYRZM010000071.1:0-16850 GCA_964428685.1 uncultured Devosia sp.
CGCTCGGTCATCAGAGCTTGCCCATGATCTTCTGCTGGAAGCCGAACACGGTGCGCGCGCCGCCGAGCGGCACGAGCTTCACCTCGCGCGACTGGCCCGGCTCGAAGCGCACGGCCGTGCCGGCGGCGATGTCGAGCCGCATACCGCGCGCCTTTTCGCGGTCGAAGCGGAGGCCGTTGTTGGTCTCGTAGAAATGGTAGTGCGAGCCCACCTGGATCGGCCGGTCGCCGGTGTTGGCCACTTCGATCGTCACCTGCGGCGCGCCCGCGTTGAGCTCGATGTCGCCGGATTTCGGGATGATTTCGCCGGGGATCATCTCTGCTCCCGGATCGGGTGGTGGACGGTGACGAGCTTGGTGCCGTCGGGGAAGGTGGCTTCGACCTGGACGTCCGCGATCATCTCGGGGATGCCCTCCATCACCTGCTTGCGGCTCACCACATGGGCGCCGGCTTCCATCAGGTCGGCCACCGAGCGGCCGTCGCGGGCGCCCTCGACCACGAAGTCGGTGATGAGCGCGATCGCCTCGGGATGGTTGAGCTTGACCCCGCGTTCGAGGCGCTTGCGGGCGACGACCGCCGCCATGGCGATCAGCAGCTTGTCCTTCTCGCGCGGAGTGAGGTTCATCAGAGGCTCCAGAGCCGGGGCAGGGCGCCTGCCGGCGTGAGGAGAGCGATAATGGGTGCGAGCGCGCGGCGCAAGGCGAGCCCGTTTGCGGCGAGGAGCCGCACGGTCAGCCGCTCGCCGATGACGCTGGCCCCCCCGGTTTCGGGCAGCAGCGCGCGCACCGCGTCGAGCCGCCGCTCGGCAGCCGGCGAGATGTGCAGCACCGTGGCGAAGGCGAGCGCGCCCGCTAGGAGCGACAGGCCGTCGCGCTCCCGCGGCCCTTCGCCCAGCCGCGTCGCTTCGGCGTGGAGCAGCCGGCCATTGCGCCGGATGCGCCAGCTGTCGCGGAGCCGCGCATTGGGCGCGGTTTCGCCCATCGCGGCGCGGCCGATCAGCACCGCTTCGACCGCGGTCAGCGTCGCGCCGTCTTCGAGATCGACCTGGAGGCGGCGGTCGAGCCGGCTTCCCTCGAAGAGGATCGTCTCCTGCGGCAGCCAGTCGACATGCGCCCCGGCGCGCACCGTCAGCCGGTTCTCGACCACCGCGTCGGTCCCGAGCGAGCGATAGACGCGCTCGCAGGCGGGCGTGGTCAGCACCAGCCGCGTGCCCGGTCCGGCATCCGCCGACCAGCGCACGTGGTCGCCGCCGGTGAGCCCGCCCGCGGTGTTCATCAGCACCGCCTGCAGCGAGGCGTCGTGCGTGTGCGGCAGCCGCACCTTGGCGCAGCCTTCCTGGTAGAGCGCCGCGATTTCGGTGACGCCGCCGCGTGCCGTGGCGGCCACGCGCCCCTCGCCGCGGGCGCGCTGGAGGGCAGGCAGACGGGCCCGGACCTCGTGGTTCGACAGGCTCACCTTGAGGTCCTCATTGGACGCGCCTGCCCCAGTCGCCCACATGGTGAGCTTGTCGAACCACGAGGGCGTGTCCGCGGGATGTCCACCTCACACCATCAGGTGCTTGCGCACCTCGGGCAGGTCGAGGTCGCTGGCCGGCCCCGCGTGCATGATCTCACCGCGATCCATGATGTAGATGTCGTCGGCGATCTCGCGGCAAAAGTCCAGATACTGCTCGACCAGGAGGATGGTCATGCCCTTCTCGTCGCGCAGGAACTGCAGCGCGCGGCCGATGTCCTTGATGATCGAGGGCTGGATGCCTTCCGTCGGCTCGTCGAGCACCAGCACTTTGGGTCGGGTGACCAGCGCACGCCCGATCGCGAGCTGCTGCTGCTGGCCCCCCGAGAGGTCTCCGCCGCGCCGGCCCAGCATGGACTTGAGCACGGGGAAGAGCGTGAAGATGTAATCGGGAATGGATTTGTCGCCGCCGCGGAGGCCGGCATAGCCCGTCTCGAGGTTCTCGCGCACCGTCAGCAGCGGAAAGATTTCGCGGCCCTGCGGCACGTAGCCGATGCCCATCCGCGCCCGCTTGTAGGGTGGTGCCTTGCGCAGGATCTCGTTGTCGAACCGGATTTCGCCGGCGGCCGTGGCATTGATGCCGGTCACCGCGCGCAGCGTCGAGCTCTTGCCGACGCCATTCCGGCCCAGGCCCGCGGTGATCTTTCCCGGCCGGCACTCGATGGTGACGGCATAGAGCGCCTGCGCCGCGCCGTAATAGAGGTCGACGGTCTTGATGGCGAGGGTGGCGCTCATCGTCTTCCTTCCACCCTCCCCCTCGCGGGGAGGGTAGCGAAGCTAGAGGCGCAGCCTCGTAGCGAAGCTGGGGAGGGGGGAGCAGCCGGCACCGGGCGTGCCGCGCACCCCCTCCGAGCTCCGCTAGGTCGCGGCGCTCCCAAGCTCCGCTTGCCTCCCCCGTCGAGGGGGAGGTGCCCGAGTGCTGCGTTCCTCATCTCCCCAGATACCTCTCGATCACCACCGGGTTGGCGCTCACCTGGTCCAGCGAGCCTTCCGCCAGCACGCTGCCTTCGGCGAGACACATCACCCGCGTGCCGAGCGCGCGCACGAAACTCATGTCGTGCTCGACCACCACCACCGAGCGGGTCTGCGCGATGTCCTTGAGCAGTTTCGCCGTCTCCTCGGTCTCGCTGTCGGTCATGCCCGCCACGGGCTCGTCGACCAGCAGGAGCTTCGGGTCCTGCGCCAGCAGCATGCCGATTTCGAGCCACTGCTTCTGGCCATGGCTGAGGCCCGCCGCGAGGTCACCCTTGCGCGCGCCCAGCCGGATCGTGTCGAGGATGTCGTTGATGCGCTTGATGTCGTCGTTGGCGGCGACATAGCCGAGCGTCGCGAACACGCCGCGCGGCTTCTTGAGCGCCATTTCGAGATTGTCCCACACCGTGTGGCTTTCGAACACGGTGGGCTTCTGGAATTTCCGGCCGATGCCGAGATTGGCGATCGCCGCTTCGTCGAGCTTGGTGAGGTCGACCTTGCCGTCGAAGAACACATCGCCCTGGTCGGGTCGCGTCTTGCCGGTGATGATGTCCATCATCGTCGTCTTGCCGGCCCCGTTCGGGCCGATGATCGCCAGCATCTCCTGCGGATGGACGAGGATCGAGAGATTGTTGAGCGCCTTGAAGCCGTCGAACGACACGCTCACGCCCGAGAGGTAGAGCATGGTCTTGAGGCGGTCGCTGGCTTCGCTCATCGCATCACTCCGCGGGGCCGGGCGCCGGCGTCGGCTCGGGCACGAGCGGCCGGTCGGTCTGTCCGGTCTCCTCGGGCTCGGTATTGTCGCTGCGCGGCGGCGCCTTGCGACGGAACAGGTCGCGCAGCGTGCCGACAATGCCCTTGGGCAGGAACAACGTCACGAGGATGAAGAGCGCGCCCAGCGCGTAGAGCCAGAAGTCGGGCCAGAGGCTGGTGAACACGGTCTTGCCGAAGTTGACGAGGAGCCCGCCGACGATCGGCCCGATCAGCGTGCCCCGCCCGCCGACGGCGGTGAAGATCACCACCTCGATCGAGTTCTCCGGCGCGAATTCGGAGGGGTTGATGATCCCCACCTGCGGCACGAACAGCGCGCCGGCGATGCCGGCGATCACCGCCGACACCACGAAGGCGAAGAGCTTCACGTTGTCGACGCGGTAGCCGAGGAAGCGCGTGCGGCTCTCGGCGTCGCGGATGGCGATCATCACCTTGCCGAGCTTGGAGTTGACGATCGCCGAGCAGACCAGCACCGCGAGCGCCAGCGCGATCGCCGAGGCCGCGAACAGCGCCGAGCGCGTGTTGAGCGCCTGCACGGGGAAGCCGAAGATGTCCTTGTAGTCGGTGAGGCCGTTGTTGCCGCCGAAGCCGAGGTCGTTGCGGAAGAAGGCGAGCAGCAGCGCATAGGTCATCGCCTGGGTGATGATCGACAGGTAGACGCCGGTGACGCGGCTGCGGAAGGCGAGAAAGCCGAAGACGAAGGCCAGCACCGCCGGCACCAGCACGACCATGATCAGCGCGAACCACCACTGGTCGAAGCCGTACCAGAACCACGGCAGCGACTTGTAGTTGAGGAACACCATGAAGTCGGGAAGGATCGGATTGCCGTAGACGCCGCGGCTGCCGATCTGCCGCATCAGGTACATGCCCATGGCGTAGCCTCCGAGCGCAAAGAACGCCGAGTGCCCGAGCGAGAGGATGCCGCAGTAGCCCCAGACCAGGTCGAGCGCGAGCGCCAGCATCGCGTAGGTCAGGTACTTGCCGAAGAGCGGCACCACGAAATCGGGAATGTGGAACGGGCTCGTCGCCGGGATCACGAGGCTCGAAAACGGCACCGCCAGCGCCAGCAGCAGCAGCGCCGACACCAGCCAGACGGCGCGGCGATCCATAGCGCGGAGGATGAGCTGAGTGATCATCGGGTGATCCCCGGGGCAGGCCAGGGCCCCCTCATCCGCCCTTCGGGCACCTTCTCCCCCGAGGGGAGAAGGGCAGGAGCCGCGATGTTCATGTGTCGGCCTTCTCCCCAAGGGGGAGAAGGTGGGCGACGCGCGGATGAGGGGGAGGCCGCAAGCACCATCCTCACTGCTCCACCGCCCGGCCCTTGAGCGCGAACAGTCCCCTCGGGCGGCGCTGGATGAAGAGGATGATCGCGACCAGAATGATGATCTTGGCGAGCACTGCACCCGAGAACGGCTCGAGGAACTTGTTGGCCATGCCCAGGCTCAGCGCCGCGATCAGCGTGCCCCAGAGATTGCCGACGCCGCCGAACACCACGACCATGAAGCTGTCGACGATGTAGTTCTGCCCCATCGAGGGCGAGACGTTGTCGAGCTGGCTCAGCGCCACGCCGGCAAGCCCGGCGATGCCGGAGCCGAGCCCGAAGGTCATCGCGTCGACGAAGGGCGTGCGGATGCCCATGGCCGAGGCCATGCGCCGGTTCTGCGTGACGGCGCGCATCTGCAGCCCGAGCGGCGTGCGGTTGAGGATGAGCTGCAGCGCGGCGAACACCAGGATCGCGAACACCACGATCCAGAGCCGGTTCCAGGTGATGGTGAGGTTCCACAAGTCGAACGCGCCCGACATCCAGCTCGGATTGACGATCGGGCGGTTGTTGGCGGTGAAGATGGCGCGGATCGCCTGCTGCAGGATCAGCGACAGGCCCCAGGTGGCGAGCAGCGTTTCGAGCGGCCGCCCGTAGAGCCAGCGGATGATCGAGCGCTCGATGGCGACGCCCATTGCCGCCGTGAAGAGGAAGGCCGCGGGGATAGCGATCACCAGCGACAGGTCCATGAGGTTGGGCGCATAGGCGAGGATCAGCTGCTGCACCACGTAGGTGACGTAGGCGCCCAGCATCACCATCTCGCCATGCGCCATGTTGATGACGCCCATGACGCCGAAGGTGATGGCAAGGCCGATCGCGGCGAGCAGCAGCACCGAGCCGAGCGAGAGGCCGTAGATCAGGTTCTGCGCGATGTCCCAAAGCTGGAGCGTGCGGTTGATCGCGTCGATGCCGGCCTGGATGTCGGGCTTGAGCTCGTCGGGCGCCGAGGCGAGCGCCGCCGTGAGCACGGTGAGCGCATCCCGGTCGCCGTGGCCGGCCACCGTCGCGATGGCGGCGCGCTTCTCGTCCACCGTGGCGTCGGTCTTGAGGATGATGACGGCTTCGGCCAGCTCCATCACGCTCTTGATCTGCGGGTCGGTCTCGGCCGCGAGCGCCTTCTTGATGAGCTCGAGCGTTGCCGGATCGGCGGTCTTCAGCACCGCCTGCGCCGCCGAGAGGCGCGTTGCGCGGTCGGGGCTCATCAGGGTGAGTTGGCCGATCGCGGTGCGGATCTTGCCGCGCAGCGCATTGTTGACCTTGATCTTGTCGATGTCGCTCGACGCGGCGGTGCCCAGGTCGGTCTGGTCGAGCGGATCCTTGAGCGCAAAGCCGTCGCCGGCCTTGGTGCCGATCACCACCTTGCTGTCGGACTTGCGCACATAGAGGTTGCCGTCGCCGAGCGCCTGAAGGATGGGCGCGACGCGCGGATCGCCGGTGGCGAGCAGCGCCGTCATCGCCGCTTCGTGCTGGGTGAAGCTGCCGGGGCCGAGGGCGTCGACCAGCGCGGTCGTCGCGGTCGACTGGGCGAAGGCGTGCGGCGTGACGAGGAGAAACCAGGCGGTCAGGAAAGCGATCAGTCGGAAGAGACGGGTGGCCATCGTGCGCGCTCGGTGGTCGGGAGGCGAGGGCGGCGGACCGCCCTCGCAAGCGTCGTGGTCGGCCTGACTAGGGCGAAGGCGCCGTCGTGCAGGTGTTGGTCGAGCTGTCGAAGTGGCCGCAGCCCTTGTCCGGATCGGTCCAGTCGGCGGTGATGTTCTTGTCCTCGGGCAGGACGTCGGACCAGGCGTCGCCGGGCACGTCCTTGTCCGTCTTCCACACCACGTCGAACTGGCCGTCGGCCTGCACTTCGCCGATCATCACGGGCTTGGTCAGCTCGTGGTCGGGAAGGACGGTCGCCGTGCCGCCGCTCAGGTTCGGGACCGAGAGGCCGACGATCGCCTTGAGCACGGCGTCGGTGTCGGTGGTGCCGGCCTTGGTCACGGCGGCGACCCACAGGTTGAAGCCGAGATAGGCCGCTTCCATCGGATCGTTGGTCACGACCTTGTCCGACTTCATGTAGGCCTTCCAGTCGGCGATGAACTGCTTGTTCTCGGGCGTGTCGACCGACTCGAAGTAGTTCCAGGCCGCGAGGTGGCCGACCAGCGGGCCGGTGTCGAGGCCGCTCAGTTCTTCTTCACCCACCGAGAAGGCGACGACCGGGATGTCCTCGGCCTTGATGCCCTGGTTGGCGAGTTCCTTGTAGAACGGCGTATTGGCGTCGCCGTTGATGGTCGAAACCACGGCGGTCTTCTTGCCGGCCGAGCCGAAGTCCTTGATCTTGGCGACTTCGGTCTGCCAGTCGGAGAAGCCGAACGGGGTGTAGTTCACCATGATGTCGTCCTTGGAGACGCCATGGTCGAGCAGGTACTGCTCGAGGATCTTGTTGGTGGTGCGCGGATAGACGTAGTCGGTGCCTTCCAGCACCCAGCGCTTCACCGAGCCGCCGTCGGCGCTCATCAGGTAGTCGACCGCCGGGATCGCCTGCTGGTTTGGCGAGGCGCCGGTGTAGATCACGTTCTTCTCGGATTCTTCGCCTTCCCACTGCACGGGATAGAAGAGGATCGAGTTGAGCTCCTTGAACACGGGCAGCACGGACTTGCGCGACGACGAAGTCCAGCAGCCGAACACGGCGGCCACCTTGTCCTGGCTGATCAGCTCGCGGGCTTTTTCCGCGAAGGTCGGCCAGTCGGACGCCGGATCGACCACCACCGGCTCGAGCTTCTTGCCGAGGAGGCCGCCCTTCTTGTTCTGCTGGTCGATCAGGAACAGCATCGTGTCCTTGAGGATGGTCTCGGACCCGGCCATCGTGCCCGACAGCGAGTGGAGGATGCCGACCTTGATCGTGTCGTCATCCGCGACGGCGGGCGCCATCGCGCCCATCGTCAGTCCGGCACCGAGCGCGAGCCCGGCCGCAAGACGGTATAGTCCTGTCAATTGAATGCCTCCGACAGTTGGTTGTTTGCACCACGGAGGAATTTGCAAGCGACGTGCCAGCGCCGTGGGTTGGCCGCTAAACCCTTGCGCCGGTTGTCAATTCCCGCCCGGACAGCGCCGCGCCCGGCGTCTCGCTGCATACAATGGCGGGAGCAACTGCCGGTTCTCTGGGCATGGATGGTAACGTCTGATTAAGAATTGGGCAGCGGCGGGAACGAGCTGTCGATAGCCGCATCGCTCCGCGTGTTGAGCGATGACCGGTCGAATCGCTTGGGCTAGGATCGGCGCACCGGAAGCTCGCTTCCGGCAGAGGTTGTTTGCACCGACGCCTCGGCCCCGTGCCTTCGGGCGCGGGGTTTTTGTTTGCCGCCGGGCGCCTCCCCGAGGGCGGCAACCTTCTTTGAGCCCGTGCCGTTAACCCCCCGAAAACGATAGCCGATTGGCGCCGCTGAGGCGCCTCAGCTTCGGTGGATGGCGGCAAGGGCTGACGCTCCCTTGTCGTCGCAGCCGAAGGGGCGCGGGACTTCGGTCCCGCGCTTTCCTTTTGCGCCGGTGGCTGACTCCGGCCATTGCCGCAAGTCGGGCCAATGGGCATTCTCTCATTCCTGACGAATCGGCGGGATCCTGCGCAGCGGGTGCGGGCCGATCGGTGCAATTGCAAAAGACGGCTTCACCCCGTGGAAACCAGCCGGGGCGAAGCTGAGAAACGAAGTCCCGGGCGGGGCGGTTCAGCCTGCAACGCCGCCCGGTCAACGAGACACCCAGTCCCATCCTCGAGCGGCCCCATTTCGAGGAGACGCATTATGAGAACTTCTCTTTGTCTATCGGCGGCCGCGCTGCTCGCCGCGATCCTCACCACCGCGCCGGCCGGTGCCGCGTCGATCAATCTCGGCGGCAATGGCAATGGCGGTTTGCTCGGCCTGGGCGGATCGAACTCGAACGCCAACGGCAACACCAATGCGACGGTCTCGGTCGGTGGCACCAACGGCCTGCTCGACCTCGGCGGCAATGACAACAACACCGCCTCGCTCGGTCTGGGCGGGACCAACGACCTGCTCGGCCTCGGCGGCACCGGCGACGGCAACACCAACGCCACCGTCAACCTCGGCGGCACCAACGACCTGTTCGGCACGGGCGACGGCACCACCACGGCCAACCTCAATCTCGGCACCGGCGGGACCAACGGCACGGGCAACGGCAACGTGCTGGTCGATCTCTTCGGCAATGGCGGCACGGGCAGCGATGCGGCGCTCAATGTCGGGCTCAACGGCCTCGGCACGGGCGGCGTCGGGACGGGCGGCATCACCGGCGACGGCAGCAACGTCACGCTCGACCTCTTCGGCAACGGCGGCGGTGACGGCTCGGGCGGCGTCGGCACGCCGGTCGGCGGCACGCTCGGCGGCAGCGGCGGCGGCTCGGGTGGCGACGGCACCGGCATCTTCGGCGGCGGCAGCGGCAATGTGGCCACCGTGGCCTCGGTCGACACCAGCATGACCGGCAGCTGCTTCACGCCCAATGCCAGCCAGCTCGCCAAGCTGACCAACCGTCACGCCTATGTGCCCGCGACCTTCCAGTCGTGGAGCGGCGCGACCACCATCAAGGTGATCGATGCGGGCGTCTGCGACAACGCCGCGGGCAACATCACCGCGCAACCCAACATCGAGCGGCTGCAGGCCTTCATCGCGGCGCATCCGCAGATCACCAGCCAGCTGGCGCAGTGGGGCCATACCCCGAGCGACGTGATCGCCGTCGACCGCCAGGGCCAGACGCTGATCTTCTACGTCGCCTGAGCTTCGGCTTCGGACCAAAGACGCGGCGCGGGATCCCCACGGGTCCCGCGCCTCTTCTTTGTGCCCGTCGCCGACGCTAGAGTGAGCGGGGAGGGCGCGATGGCGAAAACGGACACGACGACGGGCGCGGGCTTTGCGGGGTTTCCCAGGGAAACCTTCGCGTTTCTCGAAGGCATCGCGGCGCACAACGACAAGACGTGGTTCGAGGCCCATCGCGATCTCTACGAGGCCGGCTACGTCGCGCCGGCGCGCGCCTTCGTCGAGGCGCTGGGCCCGCGGCTGCGGAAGATTTCGTCGTCCGTGCAGTTCGAGCCCAGGGTCAACGGCTCGATGAGCCGCATCAACCGCGACATCCGTTTCTCCAAGGACAAGCGGCCCTACAAGGATCATCTCGACATCTGGTTCTGGCACGGCGATCGCAAGGGCTGGGACTGCCCGGGCTTCTGGTTCCGGCTCACGGCCAAAGAGGCCTACACCGGCGTCGGCATGCACATGTTCGACAAGCCGCAGCTCGAAACCTTCCGCAATGCGGTCGTCCATCCACGCTCGGGCAAGGCGCTGCTCGCGGCGGTCGGCAAGGTTGCGAAGGCGGGCTATGCCGTCGAGGGCAAGACGCGAAAGCTTGCGCCGCGCGGTTTCGAGACCGATGCCGATCGCGCCGACTATCTGCTCTATGAAGGTCTCCATGCCGGCACGTCGCTGCCGGCTGCGGCCGCGATGCAGCCCGACTTCCCCGAAACCGTGGCGCGTGAATGCGCCGCGATGTGGCCCATCGGCAAGTGGCTGCTCGACGAGGTCGCCGCCTGAGCCGCCATGCGCGCTGTGCATTTCTGCCCTGAAACGCGATTTGGGCTCTAGGCATCCGGCGGCGATGCGGCATCTTCGGAATCGGGGATGCCACGCATCGAGGGGACTGAAGTGAGCGACGCGCCCGCCGCCGCACCCGCGCCCGAAGGGGTGCGGGACGTGATCGAGCAGATCAATTCCGACCTGCAGCGCTATGGTGCCGCCAACCGCCAGGTGGTGATGCAGACCAAGCTGCTGGCGCTCAATGCCGTCATCGAGGCGGCGCGCGCCGGCGAAGCCGGCCGGAGCTTTGCCGTTGTCGCCAACGAGGTGCAGCGGCTCGCCGCGCAGGCAGCCGAGACGGCCGAGACCTTCCAGACCCGCGTCGAGCACCGGATCAGCGAGAGCCGGGCGCTGGTCGGCGAGCTCGAGGGCGCGCGCCTCATCGACCTGGCGGAGTCGCTGGTGCAGCTCATCGTCCGCAACCTCTATGAGCGCACCGCCGATGTGCGCTGGTGGGCGACCGATACTTCGCTCTGGCGCGCGCTCGAAGATCCGTCCCCGGCCAACATCGCCACCGCGACCGAGCGGCTGGGTGTGATCCATCGCTACTACACCGTCTATTCCGACCTCGTCCTCGTCGATGCGCAAGGACGCGCGCTGGCCACCGCCAATCCGGACTATCGCGGGCGCGTGCTCGCGCTCGACTACCAGACGGCCGAGTGGTTCCAGAGCGCCATTTCACTCAAGTCCGGCGACGACTACGTCGCCGACGAAGTGCGGCGCTCCCGCTCGCAGTCGGGCCGGCAGGTCCTCATCTACGGCACCGCCGTGCGCGCCGGCGGCGACACGCATGGGCGGACGCTGGGCGCGCTCGGGGTCTATTTCGACTGGGAGCTCCAGGGCACCACCATCGTTCACGACGAGATCGCGCTCGGGCCGGGGGAAGCCGCGCGCACCACGGTCATGCTGCTCGATGGCCGCAAGCGCGTCATCGCCTCGACGGACCCCACCGCGCTGTTCCATGATTTTTCCCTCGACGACCGCGGCCTGCCGCGCGGCAGCTACCTCGATCCGCAAGGCCGCATCGTCGCCTTCGCCAAGACCCACGGCTACCAGGAATACGACGGACAGGGCTGGTTCGGCGTCGTGCTGCAGCGGCTGGGCTGACTAATTGGTCGCCGCGGCGATCGTTACCTCTCCGGAGGCGACGCGGCTGATGAACTCTCTGAGATTGCTGTTCTTAATGCGGGCCACCGTTCCGTCGACAACGAAGCCTATAGCGATGTCCGCGAAAGAGCCGGTAGCAACCGCCAACGTGTAAGCGTTTGGCGGGGTCAACGCGCTTGCAAGGCATTGGAGGCCGACCGGCGTGAACGACTTGAGGTCGCCGTTGAAGTCGACCTGCAGATGCTGCGTGCCATCACCCCAGCTGACGATGTCGCCGGCACATCTCTTGACCTTCGAGGTCTCGTCGGTGGTGAGCGGCTTGTTGAGGAGGACATGCAGTTGCCCGAAGCTGTGATTGGCGGGCGAGTAGGTACCGGTAATGTTGAAGTCGAGGAAGTCCTCGCCCTGCGGCGCGCCCTCGATGTTGCCCTGGATCAGCGAATTGATGTCGTTGCCGCTGTCGCTGTTCGAGATTTCCTCGTGTGGGTGGACGATGAGATTAGCCTTTGGCGTCGGTGGCGGTAGGACGAGCGCGGCCCGCGTAATGTCTCCGCCGTTGAGAGCGAAATAGCATTGCGGCGCGCCGCCGTTCTTCTCGCTCCACATGGTCTTTTGCGAGCTGTAGTGGGCGAGCAGGTATTTCGAGCTGTCCCGATCCGGGAAGCGCTCGGCATAGGCGAGCAGATAGCCCGCTTCGTCGTACTGCGCGAGGTCGGGGTGATCGATGCCATCATTGTTGAGGTGCCCGCCATCTGGGCAGGAGATGGCGTATTTCGCGTTCATCGGTCCGGGGTTTTGGATCGAGGCGACGACGAAGTCGACCGCCGTGTGCACCGAACGGCCATCCACCGTATAGCTGAACAGATCGACGCCTCGAGCGTTTTGGAGCGCGGTCGCGATCGTGACCAGATGCGAGGTAGCGGCGGAATCATAGTGGAGGCCGCGCTGCTCACGCTGGCTGTCGATGGGCCAGCTGCCATCGGGTCGCATGTCGTGAATGGCGAGCTTGTAGGAATTGATGGCGTCCTGAACGGGGCGGTTGTCGCCTACGATGAGGCCCCATAGCAGGGCCGCATAGGTGCGCATGTAGGCCTTGTTGTCCTCGCGATCTTTCCAGTGACTGGCGGCGGCCTGCTTCACCAGATCGTTGAGCCATGGCCCGACGATAACCCGTTCGTCGGCCGTGAAGTCCGGAGCGATCGCGGCGGTGCCCGACAGCACAGCCAGGATCATTGCTAGCATCTGGTAGTCGACGGGCTTGTTGCCCCAACTGACATGGATGCCCTTGCCGAGGCTTTTGCCTTTGGCCCAGTCCACGACAGCCTGCCTTAGCAGACCACGTGCGACGGGATCGTTGGTGAGCCGGACATAGCTGGCCGTGTTCACAAACCACGCCGTGGCCGCGTCGACGGACGCGACGCGCGCCCCGTATGTCTCGTCCAGCTTGATCACGGGAACCGGGTCGGGCGCGCGGAGCGAGGGAGCAAGGACGCCGCATTCATGCGCCCCCGTATTGGTCGCAAACGGAGATTGCCACGGCGTCGCCATAAACGCGTTCGCGGGCAGGACGGGCACCGATTGGGGGGTGCCTGGATCGTAGTTAGGGTGGTTGAAGCAGGTACCGGCAGTCTTGTAGGCGTCCCACAATTTCTGCTGCGTTTTCGGCGGCAGCACACCCTTCGGCTCGGACGTCAGATCGAGAGGAGCGGTCTGTGCCAACGCCGCAACGGGCAGCAGAGCGAGCAGGCAAGTGAACGCGACGGCGCGCCACGCAGACATTCGGATCAACTGGTCCCCCGGAAATAACAGCCGAAAACAATGATTTCGCGACGACTTGCAACAAAATGATTAGCACACACCCTGTGCCGCGCCAATTCGCTTTCCCCTTGTCGCTGGCTGCGCATAGGGTCGGCGAGGGAGGAGTTTTTGATGGACGACGGCAGGCCGCAGGTGGTCGGCGGGGGCGCCAAGAAGGTGCTCTACACGCTCGCGACCATCGGCCGGATGGGGCCGGGCAAGGCGGCCAAGGCGCTGACGAGCCACAACGCCTGCAAGGCCTGCGCCTATGGCATGGGCGGCCAGCGCGGCGGCATGACCAACGAGCTCGGCGAGTTCCCGTCCGTCTGCAACAAGTCGGTGCAGGCGCAATCGACCGACGTGCAGCCGCCGATCCCGCACGCCATCTTCACCCACGCCATCGCCGACCTCGCCGAGCTCTCGGGCCGCGAGATGGAGCATCTGGGCCGCCTCAATACACCGGTGTTCAAGGCCGCCGGCGCCGACCGCTTCGAGCCCGTCGGCTGGGATTTCGCCATCGCCCATGCGGCGGCGCGGCTCAAAGTCACGGCGCCGGCGCGGAGCTTCTTTTATTCCTCGGGGCGCTCCTCGAACGAGGCTGGATTCGTGTTCCAGCTCCTGGCGCGGGCGTGGGGCACCAACAACGTCAACAACTGCTCCTACTATTGCCACCAGGCCACGAGCGAGGGTCTTGCCACCACCATCGGCAAGGGCACCTCGACCGTCGAGCTCGAGGACCTGACAGGCGCCGATCTCATCTTCGTCATCGGCGCCAATCCAGCCTCGAACCACCCGCGCTTCATCCACATGCTCAAGCGCTGCCGCGACCATGGCGGCGACGTGGTGGTGATCAATCCGGCCAAGGAGCCGGGGCTCGTCCGGTTCGCGGTGCCCAAGTCGCCCGGCTCGATGCTGCGCGGCGGCGACGAGATCGCGTCCGACTGGCTGCAGCCGCGCATCGGCAGCGACATCGCGCTGTTCAAGGGGCTGGCCAAGGCGGTGCTCGAGCTCGGCGCCGAAGACCGCGACTTCCTCGCCGCCCACACGTCGGGCATCGCGCCTTTTGCCGCCGACCTCGCGGCCATGAGCTGGGAGGCCATCGTCGATGCCTGCGGCGTGTCGCGCGCGGACATCGTGCGCGTGGCGTCGCTTTATGCGCGCCGCCGCAATGTCGTCTTCGCCTGGGGCATGGGGATGACGCACCATCTCCACGGCGTCGGCAACGTCGAGGCCATTGCCGCCCTGGCGCTGCTGCGCGGCATGGTCGGCCGCCGCTACGCCGGCCTGTTGCCGCTCCGCGGCCACTCGAACGTCCAGGGCATCGGCACCATCGGGGTCAAGCCGGTCGTCTCCGCCGAAGTGTTCGCGGCGATGGAGCGGGCCTTCGGCATCACCCTGCCGCGCGACAAGGGTTTTGACACCATGGCCGGGCTCAAGGCCGCAGAGGCCGGCAGCATCGATGCCGCCGTGATCATGGGTGGCAATCTCTGGGGCGCGACGCCCGACCGCGATTTCGCGACCCGCGCCATGCAAGCCATCGGCTTCAAGCTCTTTCTCACCACCACGCTCAACCGCGGCCATGTCCACGGGCTGGGGGAGGGCGAGGTGCTGATCCTGCCCGTCACCGCGCGCGACGAGGAATGGTCGCCCACCACGCAGGAGTCGATGTTCAACTATGTGCGGCTGAGCGATGGCGGCATCCACCGCCTCGACAACGTGCGGCCCGAGACGGTGATCCTCTGCGACATCGCCGAGCGGCTGCTGCCCGGCTCACCCGTCCCCTTCGCGCGCTTCAAGGAACACGCGGAGGTGCGCAAGGCTATCGCCGCGACCGTTCCCGGCCTCGAGGAGCTTGCGGCGATCGACGTCGCCAAACGCGAGTTCCACGTGCGCAACCGCGTGCTGCACACGCCCGAGTTCGGCACGCCCGACGGACGCGCCAACTTCGTCGTGGTGCCAATGCCGGCGCGGGCCGAGGCGCCGCTGACCCTCGCCACCGTGCGCTCCGAGGGCCAGTTCAACACCATGATCTACGAGGAGCACGACGCCTATCGCTACAGGGCGCCGCGCGATGCCGTGTTTCTCAATGCCGAGGACATGGATGCCTTCGGCGTCAGCGCCGGCCAGCGCGTCGTGCTGCGCTCGGCGCAGGGGCGCATGGAGGGCGTCGCCACCCGCTACGACCTGCCGCGCGGCTCGGCGCTCGCCTACTATCCCGAGGCCAATGTCCTCGTCGGCACCGCGGTCGATCCGCGCTCGAAGACGCCGGCGTTCAAGTCGGTGCCGGTGTGGCTCGAAACGGTCTAGCCGTCATGCGCCACCGCAGCTGTGTTCGGCGTCGGGCAGCTCCCAGTAGGCCTGCGTGCGCAAATTGACCGTCGCATAGACCTTGCCGCGGTCGTCGCCCTTGGGGCAGTTCTCGGGCAGCGAGACGAGGCAGAGCTCGACCTTGTCGCCGGGTTTGGAGTGCACTACCCCGTCCACGGTGTCGTAGCTGACCCCGGGGATGCCGTCGGCATAGATCAGCGCGCTGCCGCTGTCGGGCACGCCCTCGAGCCGCGAGCCGATCTCCTTGATCGTGGTGGCAACGCAGGTGCCCGGCTTCATGGGCACCTTGCCCGCCGCGAGCACCGCCGATGCATCGAAATTGCTGGCCAGCAGCGCCAGCGCAACGAGGCCCGTAAGCCGCACCATATCCACCCCCTCCAATGTTGCCCCGTGCGGGGCCATGCCCTACATACGGCGCTCGCTTTCAGCCGAAATAGAGACCGGATCGAGACCGCAATGGCCCGCCAATTCATCTATCATATGCACGGAATGTCAAAGGCCTATGCCGGCGGCAAGAAGGTCCTCGATAACATCCATCTCAGCTTCTACCCCGACGCCAAGATCGGCGTGCTCGGGCCCAACGGCTCGGGCAAGTCGACGCTCCTGCGCATCATGGCCGGCATCGACACCGACTTCACCGGCGAGGCCTGGCTCGCCGAAGGCGCACGCGTCGGCTACCTGCCGCAGGAGCCGCAGCTCGATCCGGCGCTCGATGTGCTCGGCAACGTCATGACCGGCGTCGCCGAAAAGAAGGCCATTGTGGATCGCTATAACGATCTCATGATGAACTACTCCGACGAGACGGCGGAGGAGGCGACCAAACTCCAGGACACCATCGACAGCCAGAACCTCTGGGACCTCGAGGCGCAGGTCGGCGTCGCCATGGAAGCGCTTGGCTGCCCGCCGGGCGATGCCTCGGTCGACAAGCTCTCGGGCGGCGAGAAGCGCCGCGTCGCGCTCTGCGCGCTGCTGCTCAGTCAGCCCGATCTGCTGCTCCTCGACGAGCCCACCAACCACCTCGATGCCGAGACCACCGCGTGGCTCGAAAAGCACTTGCGCGAATTCCCCGGCGCGGTGCTCATCATCACCCACGACCGCTACTTCCTCGACAACGTCACCGGCTGGATCCTCGAGCTCGACCGCGGTCGCGGCATCCCCTACGAGGGCAACTACTCCGCCTATCTCGACCAGAAGGCCAAGCGCTTCGCGCAGGAGGAGCGCGAGGACGCGGCGCGGCTCAAAGTGCTGCAGAAGGAGAAGGAATGGATGGGGCAGTCGCCGCAGGCGCGGCAGGCCAAATCCAAATCGCGCATCCGCGCCTATGACGAGCTGGTCAAGGTCAACGAGGCGCGCACCCAGTCCAACACGGCCCAGATCATCATTCCACCCGGCGAGCGGCTCGGCCAGAACGTCATCGACATCGAGGGGCTG
>CAYRZM010000072.1:0-17421 GCA_964428685.1 uncultured Devosia sp.
GAGGCGCAGTCGCCCACCGTGCTCGACGTCGCCAAGATGAACACCAAGAACGTGAGGGCCAACTAATGGCCGAGACCATCACCTCGCTCGAAGACCTCGGCAGCTCCGCTGCGGCGCCCGTCGCCCCCGCCGCGCCGGTCCATGTGCAGAAGCTCGACAAGCAGGGCCGCGCCTATGCCACCGGCAAGCGCAAGAACGCCATCGCCCGCGTCTGGCTGAAGCCGGGCAACGGCAAGATCACCGTCAACGGCAAGGAGTTCAATCTCTTCTTCGCCCGCCCGGTGCTCCAGATGATCCTGCAGCAGCCCATCATCGCGGCCGCCCGCAAGGACCAGTACGACGTCGTCGCCCACGTGGCCGGCGGCGGCCTCAGCGGTCAGGCCGGCGCTGTGCGCCACGGCATCTCGCAGGCGCTCACCCACTACGAGCCCGAGCTGCGCGGCATCCTCAAGAAGGGCGGCTTCCTCACCCGCGACAGCCGCGTGGTCGAGCGCAAGAAGTACGGCAAGGCGAAAGCCCGCCGGTCCTTCCAGTTCTCCAAGCGCTGAGCGCCGCTGGAGCAGAGTTTCGCAAAGGCCGGGAGCAATCCCGGCCTTCGTGTTTTCGCAATTTGTGCGTTCCATGCCGCCCTCCCGGAGCAACGCCATGACCAGCCGGCTGTTCACCCCGCTCAACCTCGTCCTCATCGTGCTGCTGCTTGCCGCGGCCGCCTGGGGCTTCCTCGGCATTCCCGCCGGCAAGATCCTGCCCACCCATTGGGGTTTTGACGGCACGCCCGATGCGTTCATGCCGCGCGACTTCGCGCTGCTGGTCCCCATCGGCATCGCCGCCGCGCTGTTCGTCCTCTTCGAACTTCTCGGCCGCTACGGCAGCAAGGGGAGGGTGATGGCCGGCGCCGGCGTGCTCGGTGCCGCCGCCACCGCGTTGCTGCTCCTCTGCCTCGGCATCGAGGCGGCGACGGTGCTCATCGGCCTCGGCTACGCCGTCAGCATGGTGCAGGTGATCAGCTTTGCGCTCGCCGCGTTCCTCATCCTCGTCGGCAACGCCCTGCCCACGTCGCAGCCCAACGGCTTTGCCGGCGTGCGCATCCCCTCGACGCTCCGCGATCCCGCGAACTGGCAGGCGACGCATCGGCTCACCGGCCTGCTGATGGTCATCGGCGGCGCCGCGCTCGCGGTGGCGGCGCCGCTGCTGCCGCCGACCCTGCCGCTGTTCATCGCGATGCTGGCCGCGGTCGTCCTGCCGGTCGCGATCGGAGTGATCTACAGCGTCACCCGCGCCGCCTAGGAGGCGGTGCGCACGGCCGGCGACGACGCCCGGGCGATGATCCGCTCGATCTCGCGGATCGCGTTGCCGGTGCCGTTCTCCGCCCGCAGCCCTTGGCCCAGCGCCGCGGCCTTCGCCGCATAGCCCGCGTTCGTCGAAAGATCGCGCAGCGCCCCCGAAAGGATTTCCGGCGTCATCTGCTTGAGCCGGACCGGCGCCGGCCCGCAGCCAAGCGCGTGGATGCGGCCGCCCCAGAACGGCTGGTCCACGGTCTGCGGCACCGCAAAGCTCGGCTTGCCGGCGGTGAGCCCCGCCGCGGTCGTTCCGGCGCCGCCGTGATGCACCACCGCGCCCATCAGCGGAAAGAGCTTGTCGTGCGGCGCCTTCTCGAGTGGATAGACCGTCGCCGGCAGCCGGCTCGGATCGATCCCGCCCCAGCCGCGCGCCACCACCGCCCGCCCGCCCCAAATTTCCATCGCCTTCTGCAGCAGCGCCGTGTTGCGCTCGGTGCCGAACGGCATCGAGCCGAACCCGACATAGACCGGCGGCGCCCCGGCCTCGAGGAACGCGCGGAACTCCACCGAGGGTGTCCAGCCGCTCCTGTCGGCGAGCCGGAAATAGCCGGTGACGATCGAGGTTGCCGGCCAGTCGGCCGGCTGCGGCGAGACCAGCGGCGAATAGCAGTAGAGCACCGGCAGCGGCATGCCGTCGGCGCCGCGGAAGAAGCCGCCGCTCCGCCGCCGCGGCAGTGACATCAGCTCCGCCCGCAGCCGGTTGCGCGGCAGGTTGTAGTAGCTCTGCTGCACCTGCATCAGGCTGTAGCTCAGCCGGTTGAGCGCCCCGCCCATGTTGCCCGCGGGAAAGATCACCAGCGGATAGTCCTTGGTTGCGGTGAGCGGCTGCGGCGCCACCATGATCGCGGGAATCTTCAGCGCTTCGGCGAAATCCACCCCGAAGCTCGTGTTCATGTTGAGGATGAGCGCATCGGCATCGCGGACCACCGGCCAGGCCGCCCGCGTCGCCGTCTCGACGATGCTGTAGCCCTGCCGCAGCAGCGCCGGCGCATTGCGCAGTGCCCCCCGCGACATCGCATTCTCGAACAGCGACTGCTTGAGGAACGACTGCACGTCGCTGCCCAGCGACACGAAGTCGATGCCGTAGCTCGAAACGAAGCCCTCGAAGTCGCTCGAGGTCCCCAGCACCACGTCGTAGCCGGCCGCCTTGAGCGCCACGGCGAGGGCGAGAAACGGCTGCACGTCGCCCTGCGTGCCGATCGTCAACAGGACGATCCGCCGGTGTGTCTGGGACGGGCTGACGCTCATGCCGCTGCCTAGCAAGGGCGATCCCGCTGGACAAGGCGGCGTGGCGTCACTATCAGCGATGCATGGTTTCCGGCCCTTCCATAGCCCGGCGCAGCGCCGCCGCTCGCTAGCCCTCTCCACCGGGTCGCATGCGCGACCGGAGAGGGCGGACAAGCGATGAGCCGGGCCGGCGTCTCTTAACGCGGCCCAAACCATAATTCCGCGATAATCCCTGCCTTGATTTGCGCGTCGCGCCGCAGGTGTCGCGAGCTCCCGGAAGCCCCACGATGAACGACGATTTCCACCGCATCCGCCGCCTGCCGCCCTATGTCTTCGCGCACATCGACCCCATCAAGGCGAGGCTGCGCGCCCAGGGCGTCGACATCATCGACCTCGGCATGGGCAACCCCGATATGCCCACCCCCGAGCACATCGTCGAAAAGCTGCAGGAGACGGTGAAGGACCCGCGCACCCATCGTTACTCGTCATCGCGCGGCATTCCCGGCCTCCGCAAGGCGCAGGCGAGCTACTACGGCCGACGCTTCGGCGTGAAGGTGAACCCCGACACCCAGGTCGTCGCGACCCTCGGCTCCAAGGAAGGCTTTGCCAACATGGCCGCCGCGATCACCGCGCCCGGCGACGTGGTCATGGTCCCCAACCCGACCTATCCCATCCATTCCTTCGGCTTCGTGATGAGCGGCGGCGTCGTGCGCTCGATGCCCGCCGAGCCCAACGAGGATTTCATGCGCGCCCTCGACCGCGGCGTGCGCCACTCGATCCCAAAGCCCATCGCCCTGGTGCTGAACTATCCCAGCAACCCCACCGCCTACACCGCGACGCTCGATTTCTACAAAGAGGTCGTCGCCTACTGCAAAGCACACAGCATCTTCATTCTGTCCGATCTGGCCTATTCCGAGATTTATTTCGACGGCGAGGTGCCGCCCTCGGTGCTCGAAGTGCCCGGCGCTATCGACATCACCGTCGAGTTCACCTCGATGAGCAAGACCTACTCGATGCCCGGCTGGCGCGTCGGCTTCGCCGTCGGCAACGAGCGCCTCATCGCCGCGCTGGCGCGCGTCAAATCCTATCTCGACTACGGCGCCTTCACGCCCATCCAGGTGGCGGCCGCCGCGGCACTCAATGGCGACGACTCCGTCATCGCCGACGTCCGCGAGATCTACCAGAACCGCCGCGACGTGATGGTCGAGAGCTTCGGCCGCGCCGGCTGGCACCTGCCGTCGCCCAAGGCGACGATGTTCGTCTGGTCGCCCATCCCCGACCAGTATGCCAGCCTCGGCTCGCTCGAATTCGCAAAACTCCTGATCCAGGAAACCGGCGTCGCCGTCGCCCCCGGCGTCGGCTTCGGCGAATACGGCGACCAGTATGTCCGGCTGGCGCTGGTCGAGAACGAGCAGCGCATCCGCCAGGCCGCCCGCAATATCAAGAAGTTCCTGAGCGGCAATCAGGCCGGGCAGGGCAACGTCGTGCCGATCAGCGCGGCCGCAAAGTAGGCGGGCGGCTACCTCCCGGGCCAGCCGCCCGGCAGCGCGAACTTCACGCTGCCCATGATCCCGAAGTCCGGGCTCTGGACGTCGTAGCCGTTGCTGGCACGGATGGGGCCGAAACTGTTCTGATAGAACGCCTTGATCCCGAGCTTCGCCGCCATCGGCGCCACCTCATGCTCGAGACCGACTTCGGCCTTGTAGCCGAGACCGAAGCCGTCGCCGCCACCGGAGTAGAGTTCCTGCAGGAACATCACGCCGAAACCCAGCCCGCCCGAAAGGTCGATGCCACCGGTCAACGGCATCGATGCCTGAGCGGTGCCCATCAGGCTGGTCGTCCGGATGGCGGAATCGGGAGAGCTGCTGAACGTCTTCTGCGTGACCATGCCGTCGACGCCCAGATCGAAAAAGCCGTAAGGGATGTCGACGGCGATGCCGCCGGCTCCGCCCGTATTGGTGGGCTCGGGCGAGGTGAAATCGACGGCGGTCGGCAGGGCGATGCCGCCATAGATGTCGATACTGATCGGCCGCCCGTCGGCGCCGACGAATTTGTGGTCGCTCGCAAAGCCATAGATGTTGCCGCTGGCATCGAGGTTCGGGATTTCCTGCAGGCCGCCCATCGTCGGCAGGTCGAAGCGGATGCTGGTGGTCAGCGCCGTCGTGCCCATCTGCACCGGGTAGCCGTTCGAGGCGTCGATCGGCGAAAACGTATTCTGGTACGTGCCTTCGAGGCCGATCGAGATGTTGGGCGCGACCTTCACGTTGAACCCGAGCCCGGCCTGATAGCCGAGCCCGAAGCCGGTGCCGCCGGTGCTGTAGTCTTCATTGAGGAAGATGCCGCCGAGGCCGAGCGCGCCGTAGAGATCGATCGTGTCGGTCACCGGCTGGGTGAGGGTGCCTCGAAACATGAAGCTGGTCGCGCCCATGAACTCGCCGGGGTAGGCCGGGAACTGCTGCGTGGTGTGGAGGATATGGATCTGCGCGCCGAGTACGCCCATCGGCGTCTGCAGCATGTCGGCGCCGAGCGTCGCGTTGAAGCCGAAGCCGGCGCTCAGGTCTTCGGGGCCGGCATCGAAGGTCACGGTGCCAGGCAAGGCGGCCGATACGCCGCCGGCGATGTAGGGCTGAAAGTTTTCGATCGAGCCGTCGAGGAAGCTCGATGGCACGCCATTGGCGTGCGCGCTGATGCCTTCGCCCTGGAAGGAGATGATCCCGGCGCTTTGCGCCTGAGCCTGGCCGGCGGTCAGTCCGAGACCGGCGAAGATCGAAAGAAGTAGCTGATTGCGCACGTTTGCCCCCGCGTTTCGACGGAGGCTAGGGGCGGGGCTGGCGACGACGCGTCACCGAAAACCATGAGGGCGGGCGTTGCCAACTGGCTTGTGGCCGAAAGGCCGCGCTCTCTAGCGCGCCCGCGCCCGGCCGGTGACCGCGTTGAGCGCATGCAGCAGCCCGACCATGCGCGACTGGCCGCACTTGTCCTTGAGGTGCCGCAGGTGGGTGTAGACGGTGTTGGCGCTGATCCTTTCGCGCTCCGCGTAATCTTCCGGCGACACGCCGGCCGTGAGGGCGACCGCGAGCTTCGCCTCCGCGGCCGTCAGGCCAAACGCCGAGCGCAGCGAGCGCGCATCGTCGGTACGGTCGTGCAGCGGATCGTGCAGGTAGACTGCCGCGAAAGCCGCCGGGGTGTGATCATTGGCGACGGGCCGCACCGCCAGGCTGAGGGGGGGAGCGCCAGCGCGCCTGACCACGAACTCGGCGTCGCCCGCTTCTGGATCGTCGGTTGCCGACAGCCGCGTCAGCGCATCGCCGAAGCGTCGGGCAGCATCGGCATCGGTGAATTGCAGCTGATTGCCGCGAAGCTGCAGGGCGCCCATCGAGGTCATCGCCATCGCCGCGGGGTTCGCATGCAGCACGGTGCCGGCGCGATCGAGAACGAGAACGCCATCGACCAGCCAAGCCAGCGCGTCCTCGAGCGTTTGTCTCGCGATCGCGGAGCCCTGCAGCAGCTGCATCGTGCCGAGTGATTGCGCCAGATGCGGCATCAAGAGCTTGAACAGCCGGCTCTCGTGCTCGCTCGGCAGATCCTGTCGCGGCGACCGCTGCACACCGACAAGGACGTGAGTATCCGCCGAACTGTGGACCGTGCCGCCGAGGAAGTAGCGCATGTCATATCCGGCGAGAAATTCCATGTAGAACGGGTCCCGATCCATCTCCCGCTCGGTCGTGAACATGCCCTCGTGAAACACCGTGCCGGAGGCCTGCCGCATGGAGAAGGGCAGGCGCTTGGTCAACGGCGCGTAATGTTCGAGGTAGTCGCCGACCGCCGCGAGGCCGTGCGAGTAGAACTGGGTGTGCGCCAACGTGTGCGCGTCCTGCACCTCGAACGATGCGCCGTGCCCGCCGACGAGATCGGTGACGGATTTCAGCGCATCGGGCCAACTGGCCGGATCGCTCCCCGCCAGATGTATCCGTCGCACCACGTCTAGGATTGTTTCGAGCTCGCCCATGCTCGCGCCCCGGATCGGATCGCCGTTACTGTAGTCGTGTTATGACCGATACAATAGGGCGCGTGATCTACTGATCTCGTTGGCATCATCCGCCGGGTCCGTATCCTATTGACGAATAGGCAAATGCCTAGCATGACGCCGCGATCATCCGGAGCGCGTCATGTCCGACATCCAGTCTTTCCGCGAAGCCATTGAAGCGTTCATCGTCTCGCGCGGCTGGACTCCGACCCGCTTCGGCCGCCAGATCGCCGGCGATCCGCTGTTCGTGTTCGATCTGCGCGAAGGCCGCGAGCCGCGCTCCGACACCCGCGCGCGCATCCTCAAGGCCATGGCCGAGGAAGCGGAAGCTCCGGCCGCCCCGCCGCTCCGCGTCGGCGTCGCGGGCCTGGGCAACGTCGGCGCCACGCTGGTCCGCATCCTCCAGAAGGACGGCGCCGAGCTGACCCGCAAACTTGGGCGCTCGGTGGTCGTCACCGCCGTCTCCGCCCGCACGCGGTCGAAGAACCGCGGCATCGATCTTGCCGGCCTCGCCTGGTTCGACGATCCCGTCGCGCTCGCCAAGTCGGACGGCATCGATCTCTTCGTCGAGCTCATCGGCGGCGAGGACGGCCCGGCGCTTGCCGCCGTGCGCGCCGCGCTCGAAATCGGCCGGCCGGTGGTCACCGCCAACAAGGCGCTGCTCGCCCGCCACGGGGTGACGCTCGCCCGTCTCGCCGAGGACAACAGCGCACAGCTCGGCTTCGAGGCCGCGGTCGCCGGCGGCATTCCGGTCATCAAGACGCTGCGCGAGGGCCTCGGCTCCGCCCGGATCGCCCGCGTCTACGGGATCATGAACGGCACCTGCAACTACATCCTCACGCGCATGGGCAACGAGGGCATCGGCTTTGCCGAATGCCTGAGCGACGCGCAGAAGCTGGGCTACGCCGAAGCCGATCCGAGCTTCGACGTCGACGGCTACGACACCGCCCACAAGCTCGCGATCCTGAGCTCGCTCTGCTTCGGCTGCGAGATCGCCCCCGACGAAATCTTCGTCGAAGGCATCACCAGGATCACCCAGGCCGACATCAAGGTGGCGGGCGATCTCGGCTACAAGATCAAGCTCCTGGGCATCGCCCAGCGCTCCGCCGAAGGCATCGAGCAGCGCGTGCATCCGACACTGGTGCCGAAAACCTCGGCCATTGCCGGCGTCGACGGCGTGCTCAACGCCGTGGCGCTCGAAACCGATCACGTCCACGAGCTGCTGCTCGCCGGCCCGGGCGCCGGGGGCCCGCCGACGGCCTCGTCGGTGCTTTCCGACATTCTCGACGTCGCCCGGGGCACCCGCGTGCCCCCGCTGGGCGTCCCGAGCCAGGAGCTGACGCCCTACCGCCAGGCGCCGATGAAGGCGCACGAGGGCGGCTACTACATCCGCCTCAACGCCAAGGACGTGCCCGGCGCCTTCGCCAACATCGCTTCCCGCATGGGAGAAGCCGGCATCTCGCTCGAAAGCGTCATCCAGCGCCCGGACCTCAGGGTCGGCGACGGCAGCGGCACCAATGCGCCGCTCCGCACCATTGTGCTGCTGACCCATTCGACTTTGGAACAGTCCGTCCGCGAGGCGCTTGCGCTCATCGCCGCCGACGGCTTTATCGTGGGCGAGCCGCAGCTGATCCGCATCGAGAGTCTCTAGGCGGCGGACCGGAACGGGAGGACACCGCCGTGAAGCTCATGACGCCCGAAGGCGCCCGTCCGCCTGCGATCATCGACCGCTCGCTCACCCTCGAGCTCGTGCGCGTCACCGAGCGCGCCGCCATCGCCGCCGCGGGCTGGCGCGGCAAGGGCGACGAGAAAGCCGCCGACGCCGCCGCCGTCGAAGCCATGCGCAGCGAGCTCGGCGCCGTTCCCATCACCGGCCGCATCGTCATCGGCGAGGGCGAGCGCGACGAAGCGCCAATGCTCTACATCGGCGAGGACGTCGGGGCAGGGACCGGCCCCGCCGTCGACATCGCCGTCGATCCGCTCGAAGGCACGACGCTCTGCGCCAAGAACCAGCCGGATTCGATCTGCGTGCTGGCCATGGCCGAGCGCGGCGGCCTGCTCAACGCGCCCGACGTCTACATGCAGAAGATCGCGATCGGCTCGGGCTACGCCGAAGGCACGGTCGATCTCGACATGACGGCGCGCCAGAACATCGAGTCCCTCGCGAAAGCCAAGGGCGTCCCGGTCAGCGAGATCACGGCGTGCATGCTCGACCGTCCGCGCCATGCCGCGCTGCTCGAGGAGCTGCGCCAGACCGGCTGCGCCATCAAGCTCATCAGCGACGGCGACATCGCCGGCATCATCCATGCCGTCAACACCGAGGACACCGGCATCGACATCTACCTCGGCTCCGGCGGCGCGCCCGAGGGCGTCCTCGCCGCCGCGGCGCTCCGCTGCATCGGCGGCCAGATGCAGGGCCGCCTCATGCTCGACACCGACGACAAGCGCCAGCGCGCGCGCCGCATGGGCATTTCCGATCCCAACCGCAAATACAAGACCGACGAGCTCGCCTCCGGCGACGTCCTCTTCGCCGCCACCGGCGTCACCGACGGCTTCCTCCTCGACGGCGTGCGCTTCCGCAAGAACGACGTCCGCACCTCGACCGTCGTCATGCGCAGCTGGAGCCGCACCGTCCGCTGGATCACGGCAGAGCACCACCGCTGAACGCAAACGGGCGGCCCGAGGGCCGCCCGCCTGATCGCGGTCCGGGGGTGAGGTTCAAGCCCCTTGGATCGCGCTGATCAACCATTCGCCGCGATTGTGGCGGACGAACGTCCACACTTCGCGCCGTTCGATGATCCGGTCCTCGCCCGACACCAGCTCGCCGGTCGTCCGATTCCGCATGACGTCGCGGCTCTCGTAGCGGAGCGCGGCGCTGGCATACTCGTCGGTCCCTTCGCGCCAGGCCTCCGCGATGTCGCCGCTCAAGAGCTTGACGTCGAACACCTCGTTGCGCAGCCCCTTCGCCGCCGCCTGCGCCAGCTCCTCGGTCAGGTAGCTCATGACCTCGGGTGTCGAAATCTTGCGCAGCGCGTCATAGTCTTCGCGCGAATAGGCGTCCTGCAGCTGCTTGAGCCGGCCCTCGAACACGTTGAGGTCGGCATTGGTCACCCCGATCTCGTCGCCGCCGCGCGAGCGCTGGGCGCCGAACCCGCCGAATCCGCCGAACCCGGGGGACGCGCCCGGCGCCGGCCCGTAGGCATAGCTGCTGTATCCGGGTCCCCCCGCCGGCGCGAAGCGTCGGAACAGCCAGCGCACCACGAAGAACAGGATCACCAGCTGGATCAGCATCGGGAAGACGCCGCCAAACCCGCCGAACCCGCCCCAGCCGCCGCCGAACATCATGCCGAAAAGGCCCGAGAACATGAGCCCGCCGAGCATCCAGCCGCCCAGCCCGCCGAACAGGCTCGGCCGGTAGCCGTAGCCGTAATTGTTGTATCCGTAGCCCGGCGCGTAGGTACTGCCGGTGCCCATCGACCGCTGCACCGGGCCGGTCACCGAGGGCACCGTCGGAGTGGCGGGGATGGACTGGTAGGTGCGCATGCCCCGGCTGCCGAAGCTGCCGCCGAACCTGGCCTCGGCCGTGCCCACGGCCATCAGGCTGAAAGCCGTCAGCAGAACCGCAAAGAGCGCGGAAAGACGAAACCAGCGAGAGCCAAACATTGTGGTCCCCATCGTGAACGATGCGCCCTATATGGGTGGGGACTTTCCCCGAGTTTAGACCTCGCAAGCCCGGCCTGTCCGATTTTGTCCGAGCCGTTCCTCTCCGTCACCGCCTCGATCACCGGCCGCGCCTGGGCGGACCGGCTGGGCGAGGCCGAAACCCGCACCGCGCAGGCGATCGCGCAGCGGAGCGGCATATCCGAGATCCTGGCGCGCATCCTCGCCGGCCGCGGCGTCGGCATCGAGCAGGCGGAGGAATATCTCAACCCCACCATTCGCGGGCTGATGCCCGACCCCTCCAGCCTTGCCGATATGGACCGCTTGGCCGAACGGCTCGTCCGCGCCGTCACCGACAACGAGAGGGTCGCGCTCTTTGGCGACTACGACGTCGATGGCGCCTGCGCCACGGCGCTGATGAGCCGCTATCTCCGCCATTTCGGCCTCGAGCCCGACGTCTACATCCCCGACCGCATCTTCGAGGGCTACGGCCCCAACACCGCGGCCATCGACAAGCTGATCGACGCCGGCGCGACGCTTCTCGTCACCCTCGACTGCGGCACCACCAGCGACGCGCCCATCTCGCATGCCCGCGCCCGCGGCATCGACGTGCTGGTGATCGACCACCATCTGAGCGACCACGACCTGCCCGATGCCACCGCGCTGGTGAATCCCAATCGCGCCGACGACATCTCCGGCCTCGGCTATCTCTGCGCCACGGGCGTCACCTTCATGGTGCTGGTCGCGGTCAACCGCCTGCTGCGCCAGCGCGGCGACACCGGCCAGCCCGACCTCATGCAGCTGCTCGATCTCGTCGCGCTCGCGACGGTCTGCGACGTTGTTCCACTCACCGGGCTCAACCGCGCCTTCGTCGTCCGCGGCCTCGAAGTCGCGCGCCGGCAGGCCAATCGTGGGCTCGGCGCCCTGGCGCTCGCGGCGCGCGTCACCGGCCCGCTCAATCCCTACCATCTCGGCTTCCTCGTCGGCCCCCGCATCAATGCCGGCGGCCGCATCGGCGATGCCGCGCTCGGCACACGGCTTCTGACCCTCGACGACGAGCACGAAGCCTTGGTCGTCGCCGCGCGCCTCGACGAGCTCAACAGCGAGCGCCAGAAGATCGAGCTCGCCGCCGTCGAAGAGGCGACGCGCGTCGCCGAGGCCGAGATCGGCGCGGGGGAGGGACCCCCGGTGCTCGTCCTCGCCTCCGCCAACTGGCACGCCGGCGTCGTCGGCCTCGTCGCCGCGCGCCTGCGCGAGCGCTTCGAGCGACCGGCCTTTGCCATCGCGCTCAATCCCGACGGCACCGGCGTCGGCTCCGGCCGCTCGATGCCCGGGGTCGATCTCGGCCGCGCCGTGATCGCCGCCGTCGAGGCCGAAATCATCGAAAAGGGCGGCGGCCACGCCATGGCTGCGGGTGTCACCCTACGCCCCGGCCAGCTCGGCCCGTTCCGCGCCCATGTCAGCGCCGCACTCGCCGAGGCCGTCGGCACCGCCCGCGCGCTGACCGCGCTCAGGATCGACGCCGCGCTCAGCGCCCGCGGCGCCACCGTGGATTTCGTCGAGGACATCGAGCGCGCCGGCCCGTTCGGCGCCGGCAATCCGCAGCCGGTCTTTGCCTTCCCGGCCCACCGCGCCCGCTTCGCCGAAGTCGTCGGGGCGGGTGGCCATGTCCGCTTTTCCCTCGCCTCCGACGATGGCGCCCGCCTCAAGGCCATCGCGTTCCGCGCGGCCAATACCGCGCTCGGCCAGGCCATTCTCGCCGCCGGCAACGACAAAAAACTCCATCTGGCCGGGACCTTGAGCCTCGACCACTACCAGGGCCGGGCCGAGGTGCAATTGCGCCTCACCGACGCCGCCGAGGTGCCCGGCTGAGCCTCCAAGGCTTGCATATGGGCTTGGCGCCGCTAAATTATCGCCCATTGTTGCGGGCCGGAAAAAGCGCCGGCGGCGAAGGAAACAACGGCTGCGAGCGTCACCTCTGGCGGCCAGGCTTTGGATTTGGTCAATGGATAAGCTTGCCGTCGAACGGAGCGCTCCGGCGCCGACGCTGTGGTCGCACTTCGTTTCGGGCGTCGCCGCCTTCTTCGGGGAGCGGCTCATCGGCCGTCCCAAGCGCGGCGCCGTCACCATCACCTTCCCCAACGGCAAGTCCAGGACCTTCGGCCGCCCCGGCACCGGCGAGCATCCGCACCTGATCGTTCACAATTTCCGCGTCGTCCCCGAAACTCTCCGCCGCGGCACCGTCGGCTTTGCCCACGCCTTCATGCGCGGCGACCTCGAGGTCGACGACCTCACGGCGCTGTTCCGCTACTTCCTCCAGAACCGCAACGAGTTCATGCCCAAGGGCGCCGGCTGGTTTGGCCGCGCCGCGCAGGACCTCGCCTATCATCTGAGCCGCGCCAACACGATCGACGGCAGCAAGGAGAACATCTCCGAGCACTACGACCTCGGCAACGCCTTCTATGCCGAGTGGCTCGACCCCTCGATGACCTATTCCTCCGCCGTTTTCCGCTCCGACGACCAGTCGCTCGAAGAGGCGCAGCACGCCAAATACCGCGCCGTCGCCGACGCGGCCGGCGTCAGGGCCGGGGACCGCGTGCTCGAGATCGGCTGCGGCTGGGGCGGCTTCGCCGAAACCGTCGCCAGGGACTATGGCGCGTCCGTCTACGGCATCACCCTCAGCCGTGAGCAGCTGGCCTTCGCCCAGCAGCGGATCGCCCGCCAGAATCTCGACAGCCTCGCGACCTTCCATTTCGAGGATTACCGCCACACCGAAGGCCAGTTCGACCGCATCGGCTCGATCGAGATGATCGAGGCCGTCGGGGAGGAAAACTGGCCGAGCTACTTCAAGACCATCCACGATCGCCTGCGCCCGGGCGGCACCGCCGCCATTCAGGCCATCACCATCAACGAGCGCGATTTCGACCACTACCGCTCGAACCCCGACTTCATCCAGCGCTACATCTTCCCCGGCGGCATGCTGCTGACCAAGGAAGCAATGCAGATGCAGGGCGATATGGCGGGCCTCGTGCTCGAAAGCAGCGAGACCTTCCGTCTGAGCTACGCCCGCACCCTCCGCCTGTGGCGCGACCGCTTCCTCGAGCGCTGGCCCGAAATCGAAAAGCTCGGCTTCGACGAGCCCTTCAAGCGCAAGTGGATCTACTACCTCGCCTACTGCGAGGCCGGGTTTGCGGAGGGCTCGATCGACGTGGGCATCTACGTCTATCGCCGTCCGGCTGAATGAGTTCGGCTCCCCGATAACGCAGAGGGGAGCCGAGACACCGGGCGCCGGTCTCGACGCGGTCCTAGTCCCGTCCATCCTCCACAGGGTCATTCCCGCGAAAGCGGGAATCTCCGTTCACGACGCCCGCTCGGCCAACAGAGATTCCCGCTTTCGCGGGAATGACTCAGAGGGTGGCCGGGACACTGAGCGCCTGTCTCGACACCGTCCTCATCCCATCCGCTCCACAGGGTCATTCCCGCGAAAGCGGGAATCTCTGTTTCCGATGCTGCCCCACCCACAAAGGTCCCGCGGGAATGAATGCCGTCACGAAGCGATCTCTTCGAACAGGTCCCGCCACTGCGGGTTCGCGCTTTCGATCAATTCCACCTTCCATGGCCGTCGCCATTTCTTGATCTGCTTCTCGCGCGCGATGGCGGCGAGGGGGTCGTCGTGCTGCTCGAACCAGACGAGCTGGCGAATTTGATATTTCGAGGTGTGGCCCCTCAATATCTTTTCGCGGTGCATGTAGATGCGCCCCGGCAGGTTGCCGGTGACGCCGGCATAGAGCGCACCGTATTTTCGGCTGGCCAGAAGGTAGACGAAGAAGTGACCTTCGGTTGACACCTGCCTGTACCCCTCTGAGCTCCGGCCGCCCGCACAAGGTCATTCCGGCGAAAGCGGGAATCTCCGTTTCCCTTCGCCCCTCCAGTGCTGACGTGGCCCCGCCACTACACCTGCACCGCCGTCAGCACGGCGCCGGCCCCGATCAGCGCCACGCCGATCCAGTTGATCGGCGACATCTTCTCGCCCAAAAACAGCGCCGCGATCAGCGCCACCATCACCACGCTGAGCTTGTCGATCGGCGCCACCTGCGAGGCATTGCCGAGCTTGAGCGCGCGGAAGTAGCAGATCCAGCTGAGCCCCGTGGCGCAGCCCGAAAGGATGAGGAACGTCCACGTCTTCGGCGTCACCGAGGAAGGCGCCTGCCAGCTCTGCGTGAGCGTCGCCATCGCCGCCGCCGCGACGAGGATCACGATCGTGCGGATGAAGGTCGCGAAATCGGAATTGATGTTCTCGACGCCGATCTTGGCAAAGACCGCCGTCAGCGCCGCGAACGCCGCCGACCCGAGCGCCCAGAGCTGCCAGCTCGCGAGCGGGTTCATCGCGCGCGCTCCAGCCCGATGCCGCCGAGCACGTCGGTTTCGGCGTGCATCGTGAAGTCGGCGATCAGCGGCATGCCGATCTTGATCGACGCCTTGACCGCCGGCAGCTCGAGCGAGGCCTTGTGCGCGGTGCTGCTCTCCCAGACCTCGGTGATCCACACGCTGTCGGGATCGGTCGGATCGTTGGCGACGATGAAGCTCAGGCAGCCGGGCAGCACCTCGCCAGGCTTCGGCATCATCTGGGCCACGAGGTCGCCGCGCCGCCCCGGCACCGCCTTGAACTTGCTGACCAGCCCATACATCGCGCGTCTCCGATCCGAACGGGGTCCGGTTGTCCCCCAGGATCGGGCGCAAGGCAACTACAGCGCCTTGATCTTGACCTTCTCGGGCTTCTCCCAGGCGACGCTGTTGGTCAGCGGAAGCCCGAACTGCGGCTCCTCGATCTCGAACACGTCGCCCGCCGCCGTCTTGATGCCGTCGGCAAAGCTCAGCGTCGCCGTGCCGAAGAGGTGGACGTGCACGTCGCCCGGCTGGCGGAACAGCGCATACTTGAAGTGATGCGCCTCAAGGTTGGCGATGCTGTGGCTCATGTGATCCTCGCCCGAGAGGAACGGCTTCTCCCAGATCACCTTGCCGTCGCGGCGGATGCGCGACATGCCCTCGACGCTCCGCGGCAGCGCCCCGAGCCTGAGCTCCGGCCCGAAGGAACAGACGCGCAGCTTGGAGTGCGCGAGCCAGAGATAGTTGACCCGCTCCGTCACGTGGTCGGAGAACTCGTTGCCCAGCGCAAAGCCCAGCCGGAACGGCATTCCATTCTCGCCGATCATGTAGAGGCCGGCGATCTCGGGCTCCTCGCCGGCATCCTTGGCGAAAGCCGGGGAGGGGATCGGCGCCCCCGGCGCGGCCACCGCCGTGCCGTTGCCCTTGTAGAACCATTCGGGCTGCACGCCCTCCTCGCCCTTTTCGGGCTTGCCGCCTTCGAGCCCCATGCGGAACATCTTCATCGAATCCGTCAGCGGCGCCTACGCCGCCTGCGCGTCCGACTTGTGCATGGCGTCGCGCGCCGAGGCCGAGCCCAGATGCGTGAGTCCCGTGCCGGTCACGAACAGATGCGCCGGATCGGGATGGTCGATCGGCGGCAGCATGCGGCCCTCATCGAGGATCGCCCGAGCGTCGATCGGCCGGCCCAGCCCCTTCTCCTTGACGAGCGCAGCGAGCCCGATGCCCTTGCCGATCGCTTCCTCGGCGAGGTCATAGACTGTGCGCGGCCCCTTGAGCTGATGCGCATCGTCGCCGTCGATAACCCCGACCGCGCGCTTGCCGTTGTCCTTGATGAACTGGATGAGATTCATGCCCAAATTCCTCCCGGGCGTGACTAGCCCCGAACCCGGCCGCCGGCGCAAGTCCAAAAAGTAGTATTATTTGGCCGGCAGCGGATACGACACGGCTTCGGCGACCTCCGGCCAGCGCCCGAGCCGCTCGAGCGTGCGCTTGCGCGAGGGCGCGAGCAGCGCCGGATCGTAGCGGTACGACGTGCGCACCACGAACCCGGCATCCACGTCCTCGAGCCAGCGCGGCTCCGGCTCCACCCCGAGAAACGCCGCGAGCCGCGTGAACACCTCGCGCGGCGCTTCCGCCTGGGTGAAGGCGAACACCCGGTCCGGATGCCGGTCGCGCTGCTCGAGCCCCCAGGCGAACGCCGAGAGCACGCCGTCGAGCACCACGTCGAGCCCGGCCCCCGGTCCGATCCCCATGGTCGCGGCATGCTGCGTGCGCTGGTTCGACACCGCGCAGTCGAGCGCGTTGCGAAGCGGCAGGATGAAGCGGAGGTCGGGGAAGGCGGAGCACAGTTGCTCGAACAGCCCGGGCGCCCGCATCAGCCGATGCTGCACCCGCATCGATTCCTTCCACACCATCCAGCTGGCGTCCGGCTTGTGCATCGTCTCGCCGTAGCGGGCGCGGTAGAGCGCCTGCATCTTTTCGTCCTCGAACGCGTGCGAGAAGAGGATCGAGCCGCCCAGCACCCCCTGCTGGCCGCCGCCCGACAGCGCCCAGCCCTCATCCATGAACCGCCCGAACGTCGCCGCGTCGGGATGCGCGAGGAAATCCAGCCGGTCCCCGTCCTTCCAGAACCGCTCGGCCCCATGGTTGAGCACCTGGATCTGCGGGTGCATCGCCAGCACCGCCGCCGTCAGCGTCGACAGATTGCGATACGGCCCCAGGAAGATAGCCAGCTGTCTTGCGGTCATGCCTCACCGTCCGCCGCGCCCGGATTCCCCGGGCATCGGCCCGCGCCGGGATAGCCGATGGCCACCGAGAATGCCATTGACTCTTTGGAAACAAAATGAGAACAAACTAAGCACATTCGATGGACGGGCCATCGCGCTTCCCGGGCGGTTCGGGGCATGGAATAAGGGGAATCAAATGGCTGCTGCAGCGCCGCTTCGGGTGATCGAGGGTTCCATGGACAAGGACAAGGCGCTTGCCGCCGCGCTCAGCCAGATCGAGCGCAACTTCGGCAAGGGCACGGTGATGAAGTTCGGCGAGGGCGCCATCGCCCAGGTCGAAGCCATCTCCACCGGCTCGCTCGGCCTCGACATCGCGCTCGGGATCGGCGGCCTGCCGCGCGGCCGCATCGTCGAAGTGTTCGGGCCGGAAAGCTCGGGCAAGACCACGCTGGCGCTGCATGTGGTGGCCGAATCCCAGCGCAACGGCGGCATCGCCGCCTTCGTCGATGCCGAGCATGCGCTCGATCCGGTCTATGCCCGCAAGCTCGGGGTC
>CAYRZM010000073.1:0-4918 GCA_964428685.1 uncultured Devosia sp.
GGGCGCGCTGGCCTTCCCGCAAGCACTGTTCTGGCTGTCCTCGCTGGTGTTCCTTGCGGCATCGACGGTCACCGACATCATCGTTCACTGGAACGCGCTCGCCTACGCCGCAAGCCTGCCGTTCCTCGCCGCCTTCGTGCGGTCGCGCGCGCTGGCGATCCTCCCTTTCGCCTATGCCGGGTTCACCATTTTCTTCTTTGGCCTCAACTACGCGGTGATCCCGCTCGGCACGCTCTTCAACTTCGGCGACCAGGCGACGTTCTGGGGTTATGGCTGGGACGGGGTCGCGGCCAAAGTCCGCGCGGTCGAAACCTCGAGCGGCGCGAGCCTTGCCGCCAGCACCGACTACACGATCACCAGCGAGCTCGGCTTTGCGCTCCACGACCGCAACGTCGTGAGCCTTTCGCCCAACACCGACGCCTACGACTTCTGGACCGACCCCCAATCCCTGCGCGGCGCAACCATGGTGATCGTCGCCGACGGCTGGCGATCGTTGCTGCCCGAGATCAAGGCGCACTTTGCCGCGATCGAGGAGGCCGGATCGGTCGACTCCACGGCGTTCGGACGCACCATCGACCGCTACACGATCTTCGTCGGCCGCGGCTACACGCCCTGAGGCGCTAGAGCGCCGCCATCAGGTCGATGGCCCGCTGCGCGGTCGTTTCCATCTTGCAATAGGACACATCGACGGCGACCAGCGTTGCGTCCGGCTGGCTCTTCTTGACGAAGTCGCAGCGGGCGAGGCGCCAGGGCGTCCATGCCTTCTGCGCCGCCTTCAGTGACGCCAGCGCATCGGGCTTCAGCTTCTTGACGAGCTCGCCGTATTCGAACGTCATCAGCGCCGTCCAGAACGCTTCCTCGATGCCGTCGCAGCGCACGATCCCGGCATTGGAGCTACCGCCCGGCTCGTTCTGGCAGGCGTTGCTGCCCACCGAGATGCAGTCGGTGATGATCGGGCCGGAATCGTCCTCGCTGCGTGTCGTCGCCGAGAGGATGCACTGCTGGAGCGCCGGCTCGACGACGTCGCTGGGTGCGGCGATGGCGGGCGCGGGCAGCAGCAGGAGGGCGGCAAGGGCGAGCACGCGGATCATATCTGTCGTTCCTGTTCGCGCTGCTTGGCGATCACGGCCACGGAGGCCGCGATGCGGTGGGCGGTTGAGAAGAATTCGCGGTGGACGATGATCGCCACGGTGATCAGCGTGGCGACGACTGCCAGCCAGTTGGAGGCGAACCAGGCGACCGCGGGCACCGCGAAATAATAGGCGCGGATGCCGTTGTTGAAGTTCTTGGCGGCCAGCGAATTGAGCATGGCGATCGAATCGATCTCGTTCTCGGTGGCGCTGCCGTCGTGGACGATGGCGCCGATCATGATGCAGAAATGGTTGAACTGGCGAAGCGACAAAGTGAAGGCAAAGAAGCTCGCAACGAAGATCGCCAGCACCACCAGCAGGTGAACCTGCATTTCCGCTGCCGTGTAGTCCCGCCCGAGGCCGAGTGAGGCGAGAGTCGTCATCAGCTGCGGCACCTGGCCGAAGGCCGCGATGATGGCGAGGACCAGCAGCACCGAGGTCGAGGCCAGCAGGCTCACCGACTGCATCAGGTTGCCCGAAAGGATGGCATCGAGCGGGGATTCCCGCCGCGTGGCCGCCGCCACCCAGCGCCGGCGCTGCAGGCTCATGATGACGGAAAGCGACGGCCGGCGGCGCTCGACCAGCGGCACGCCATAGCTGTAGGCGAGCCAGCAGAGGATCGGAAACAGCGATGCGAACAGCGTCACGAACGGGTTCCCCGGCGGCCGGCCCCGTTTATAGCGCGAGCGGCCACAAAGGCGATGCGAGCGCACTTCGGCGATGTCGAAAAACTGTCATGCGCGGCGCGTTTTCGCCTTGAGATCGGGCGAGGGGGCCTCTATATACCCCCTGCGCTGCGGTAGCTGCCGCAACAAAAAGGCGCACAAAAGCAAGACATTGGCGCGGGATGGAGCAGCCCGGTAGCTCGTCAGGCTCATAACCTGAAGGTCGCAGGTTCAAATCCTGCTCCCGCAACCAATGTCCTGAGCTTCAAGGCGCCTTCGCGGCGCCTTTTGTGTCCGCGCAGCGATCCGGTGGGGGCCGATCGTGAATGCCGACGTCCATCGCACCACATTCTCGACGACAGCCGGCCGCGGCATGCAGCCGACCGACCTCCGGCAGGCCAACCAGCGGGCGGTCCTGACCCTGATCGCCACCGAGGATGGGCTGTCCAATGCCCGCCTGTCGCGGCTCACGGGTCTTGCGCCCCAGACCGTCTCGGCGGTGCTCGCCGATCTCGAGCGGGCCGAGCTGGTGACGCGCGGCGCGGTCGTGCGCGGCCGGCGCGGGCAGCCGGCGACGCCGCTCCACCTTAATCCCGGCGGCGCCTTCGCCATCGGGGCCGAAATCGGCTGGACGCATCTCGAAGTCGTGCTGGTGGGATTCGAAGGGCAGACGATCGCGCGGGTCCGGCGTCCCTATGACTATCCCGACGCGGCGCGCGTCTTCGGCGACCTGGCGCAGGCCATCGGCGAGGTTACCGGCGCGCTCACCAACGCCCAGCGCGCCCGGCTCATCGGCATGGGGCTGGCGGTTCCCAATGCGATCGGCGATCCGGGCTATTTGCCGCGTCCCGGCCAGGAGAGCCGGCTCTGGGCGCAGGCCGACATCGCCGCCGAAGCCGCGCGTGCCACCGGGCTCGACGTGCGCCTCTTCAACGACGGCAATGCCGCCTGCTGGGCCGAGGCGGTGTCGATCCGCCGGCTCCGGCCACGCGGCTACCTGTTCTTTCTCATCGACACATTCGTTTCGGGCGGCGTCGTCACCGAGGGGCGGCTGCTCGAGGGCCGGAACAGCGTTTCAGGCAATCTCGGGGCCATGCCGATCCTCAGCCGTACCGGGGCACCGCGCTTTCTCAACGAGGTCGCCTCGCTTCACGTGCTGCGACGGCGCCTTTTGGCACAGGGCCTCGATCTCGATGCCGCGGGAACCCCGGCGGCCGAGGGCGTCGTCGGCGAGTGGATCGCCGAAGCGGCCACCGCGCTGGCCTCCGCGACGCTGGTCGCCACCACGGTGGTCGATTTCGGCGCGGTGGTGATCGAGGCGGAGCTGCCGACCGCGGTGCGTGACTGGCTCGTCTCGGCGGTGGGCGGCCAGCTCGAAATCCTGCCGCGGCTCGGCGGCCCGCTGCCGCGCGTGGAGGCCGGCCATCTCGGCCATTCGGGCGCGGCCGAGGGCGCGGGACAGCTGCGCATCTTCCGCCGGTACTTTTCGCGGCAGCCCGAGCATCTGGGCGACTAGCGCGCGTCCTCGAGGATCATCTCGGCGGCCTTTTCGGCGATCATGATCGTCGGCGAGTTGGTGTTGCCTGAGGTGATGGTGGGCATGATCGAGGCATCGGCGATGCGCAGGCCGGCGAGGCCGCGCAGCTTCAGGCGCGGATCGACCACCGCCTCGTCGTCCGGTCCCATCCGGCAGGTGCCGACCGGATGGAAGATCGTGGTGCCGATATTGCCGGCGGCGTGACGCAGCTCGTCCTCGCTCTGCGCTTCCGGTCCGGGACGAAACTCCTCCGGCGCGTAGGGCGCGAAGGCGCGGCTCTCTAGGACGATGCGGCGCACCAGCCGGATCGCATCGGCCGCGACGGCGCGGTCGGTTTCCGCCGCGAGGTAGTTGGGCTGGATCGCGGGCGGCTCCTGCGGGTCGGCCGAGCGCAACCGGATCGAGCCCCGGCTCTCGGGCCTGAGGTTGCAGGCGGTGGCGGTGAAGGCCTCGAAGCTGTGGAGCGGCGCGCCGAAACGGTCGAGGCTCAGCGGCTGCACGTGGAACTGCAGATTGGGTGTCGCATAGTGCGGTGCCGACCGGGTGAAGCCGCCCATCTGGGAGGGCGCCATGGTCATCGGCCCGCGGCGGGCGAGGGCATATTGCAGCGCCATTCCAGCCTTGCCGACGAGGCTGTTGGCGCGCCGGTTGAGCGTGGGCAGGCCGTGGACCTTGAAGACCATCCGCAGCTGCAGGTGATCCTGGAGATTTTCGCCCACCGCCGGGAGGGCGTGGGCAACCACTACGCCGGTCTCGCGCAGCGTGGCGGGATCGCCGACGCCCGAGAGCTGGAGCAGGTGCGGCGAGTTCACGGCACCGGCGGCGAGGATGATCTCGCGTCCGGCGGCGAGGCGCTCGATGCGTCCCTCGCGCGCGACCTCGATCCCTGCCACCCGGCCGTCCTCGAGGAGCAGCCGCCGCGCCTGCGTCTTCGCCCAAAGCGTGAGGTTGGTGCGCGCGAGGGCAGGCTTCAGGAAGGCGGCGGCCGTCGACCAGCGGCGGCCGCGCTGCTGGTTCACCTCGAAGTAGCCGACGCCCTCATTGTCCCCGCGGTTGAAATCGGGCGTCGCCGGAATGCCCGACTCGATCGCCGCCTCGCGGAAGAGATCGAGCACACGCCAGCTGAGGCGCATCTTTTCGACCCGCCACTCGCCGGCCTGTCCATGGAATTCGTCGGCCCCGCCGTCACGGCGCTCGCTGCGGCGGAACAGCGGAAGAACATCGCTCCAGCCCCAGCCGGGATTGCCGAGCTGGTGCCAGTGATCGTAGTCGGCTGCCTGGCCGCGCATGTAGATCATGCCGTTGATGGCGGACGAACCGCCGAGCACGCGCCCGCGCGGGTAGGCGAGCGCCCGGCCGTTCAGCCCAGGCACCGGCTCCGTGCGGTAGCACCAGTCAGCGCGGGGATTGCCCATGGCATAGAGATAGCCGACGGGGATGTGGAGCCAGATCCAGTTGTCGCGGCCGCCGGCTTCGAGCAGCAGCACGCGGTGGCGGCCCGATGCGGTCAGCCGGTTGGCGAGCACGCAGCCGGCGCTGCCGGCGCCGACGATGATGAAATCGTATTGGGCGTCGGGCGGCGCGGC
>CAYRZM010000074.1:0-12867 GCA_964428685.1 uncultured Devosia sp.
ATGCCGGCGGCCATCGAGAAGTTCCTCGCGCTCGACACCGGCAACCCGGTCAAGATCGTCACCGGCGAGAATGTCATTCTACTGGAGCAGCTGCGGCTCGGCCAGCTCGATATCGTGGTCGGCCGCCTGGCGGCGCCGGAACTGATGAGCGGGCTGACCTACACGCACCTTTATGCCGAGCAGGTGGTGTTCGCCGTTCGCAAGGGCCATCCGCTGCTCGTGGGAAAATTCGATTTCGCCCGCATCCGCGACCACACGGTGCTCATGCCGACGCAGGGATCGGTGATCCGGCCGTTCGTCGAGCGCTTCCTGATCGCGCATGGGATCGGCGACTTTCCGCGCGAGATCGAGACGGTCTCGGACTCGTTCGGCCGGGCGATGCTGCGGCAGTCCGATGCGGTGTGGGTGATCTCGGAAGGCGTGGTGGCGCCCGAAGTCGGCTCCGGCGAGATTTGTTTACTGCCGATCGATTCGTCGGAGACGCGCGGCTCGGTGGGCCTCACCAGCCGCGCCGGCGCTCCCGATGCACCGGGCGCGAGCCTTCTCGCCAGCTGTCTCGTCGAAACCGTCGCCAACCTCGGCCTCGAACCGACCGCCGATGGTGCCCGGGGGCGGAATTGAACCACCGACACGCGGATTTTCAATCCGCTGCTCTACCAACTGAGCTACCCGGGCGCCGGGCGGCCGTCAGTTGCGGCTGCCGAAAGGCTCGCGGTTTATAGGGAGAAGCTCCGGGGTGCGCAAGCCGCCAATCCGGCGGTTTTCAGCGCTCATTCTTCGTCCGGCGGCGCCTCGTCTTCCGGGCCCTTGGGGGCTTCCGCGGCGGGGGCGCGATAGGCGCCCGAGAGCCAGCGATTGAGGTCGACATCCTGGCAGCGGGCCGAGCAGAACGGGCGGTATTGAGCGACCGCAGGCTTGCCGCAGATCGGACAGGATCGCGGGGATTTGGCGGCGCGCTTTTCGGGCATGGCGCGCCTCGCTAGACCGCCGCGAGCGTCGACTGGTTGAGCCAGTTGAAGTGGACCGGATAGCCCTCGCCGGTGAGGAGACCGACCGTCTCGTAGAGCGGCAGGCCGACGACCGCCGAATAGGAGCCGACGAGTTTGACCACGAAGGCGCCGGCGATGCCCTGGATGGCGTAGCCACCGGCCTTGTCGCGCCACTCGGCGCTCGCGAGATAGGACTCGATCTCGCGATTGGCGAGACGCTTGAAGCGGAGCCGCGTCTCGACCAGCCGGCGCCGCGTGGCGCCGCCCGGCGTCAGCATGGACACGGCGGTGTAGACCCGATGATTGCGGCCCGAGAGGAGCCTGAGGCACGCGTTGGCCTCTTCCATGGTCTCGGCCTTGGGCAGCACGCGCCGACCCACGGCGACAACCGTGTCGGCGGCCAGCACCAGCGCGTTCTCGGCGATGCCGGCGATGCGCGCCTTGTGCTGGGCTTCGATCGCCTTGTGGTCGGCGAGGCGCTGCGCGAGCTTGCGTGGCAACTCGTTGCGCTCGGGCGTCTCGTCGATATGGGCCGGCACCAGATGCTCGGGCTCGATGCCGATCTGGTTGAGCAGCGCGAGACGCCGTGGCGAGGCGGACGCAAGGATGAGTTCGGGACGGCTGGCCATGGCTAGCGCTCTACCGGAACGGGGGCCGCTTGTGAACCATTGGCGACCAACGGCGCCAGCCGCTCACGCACCCGCTTCTGCAGGGTGTCGCGCAGCGTGCGGTAGGCGCTCAGCACCGCCTCCCGGTTGCCCTCCATCTCGGTCGGGTCGGGCATCGGCCAGTGCTCGATCGCTCCCATTTCGAGGCCGCGCTTTTCGACGGCCGCCGGCGCATCGGCGCTCAGCGTCACCACGAGGTCGAAGCGATTGGCGACCAGCTCGTCCATGGTGTGGGGGGTGTGCACCGACATGTCGATGCCGATCTCTTCCATCACCTGGTGTACGAAGCCGTCGGCCTTGCCGGAGCGCACGCCCGCCGACCGCGCGATGAGACGTCCGGGAAAGTACCGGCGCGCGAGCGCGGCGGCGATGGGAGAGCGCACCGAATTCATTGAGCAGACGAAGAGCACGGTGGGCAGGCTCGATTCCCGCTCGTCGATGCGGCTTGCATAGGGCTGCACCGCACAGATGAGGGTGAAGAGGCGGCGGGCGGTGTTGAGGTCGATGTCGAGCTTGTTGTCGAGCCGGGTGCGCAGCAGCTCGGCGGCTTCGTTGTGAAGGCCCCGGCGCGCCATGTCGACGGTTTCGATCTGATGCGAAGCGGCGGTCTTGATGGCGTCGTAGTAACTGTCGCGGATGCGGAAGTAGTCGCGGATCAGTCGGCGGAACGGCGTCAGCGACAGATAGTGGGCCGCGATCGGTTCATAGGTTTCGGGGTTGCGCACATCGAGCACGATGTAGTTGGCGACGATCGAGACGTGCAGCGCGTAAGGGCCTTTCGATTTCACCCGCGCGGGGTGGAACTTGTTGGCTTCGACGAGATCGTAGATGGCGATGCGCCACTCGTGCACCTCGTCGGGATCGATCGAGGTGATGGTGTTGGGATCGAGGGTGATTGCGACGACGCGGTCGGTGTCCTCGAAGACATGCGGCGTGAGCGCCATCAGCGGTTGAGCCGGATCGCCACCGACCGGCCGTGGGCGCTGAGTCCCTCGGTCTCGGCGAGCGTCACGGCCGCCGGGGCGAGCTCGACGAGCGCGGCGGGGTCGCAGCCGAGGAGCGACGTTCGCTTCATGAAGTCGAGGACGCCGAGGCCGGACGCGTAGCGCGCCGAGCGCGCGGTGGGCAGCACGTGGTTGCTGCCGCCGACATAATCGCCGATCGCTTCGGGGGTGTGGTGGCCCAGAAAGATCGCGCCGGCGTTGCGGATTTTGGGCTGCAGCGCGCGCGGATCGTCGAGCATCAGCTCGACGTGCTCGGACGCAATGCGGTTGGCGAGCTCGACCGCTTCGGCGAGCGAGCGCACGACGATGATGGCACCGAACTCGCGCCAGCCGTCGCGGGTGATGTCGGCGCGCGGCAGGAGCGCAATCTGGCGGTCGACCTCGGCGGCCACCGCGTTGGCAAGGCCCTCGTCGGTCGTGACCAGGATCGCCTGCGCGCCGCCGCCATGCTCGGCCTGGGCGAGGAGATCGGCGGCGACCCAGGCGGGATTGGCGGAGGCATCGGCGATCACCAGCACCTCGGAGGGACCGGCGATCATGTCGATGCCGACGGTGCCGAAGACCTGGCGCTTGGCGGCGGCGACGTAAGCATTGCCGGGCCCGACGATCTTGCTGACCGGCTTGATGGTTTCGGTGCCGTAGGCCAGCGCGGCGATCGCCTGCGCGCCACCGACGCGATAGATCTCGGAGACGCCGGCGATCTTGGCCGCGGCGAGCACGGCGGGGTTGACCACCCCGTCCGGCGTGGGCACCGCCATGGCGACGCGGCCAACGCCGGCGACGCGGGCCGGCACGGCGTTCATCAGCACCGAGGACGGATAGGACGCCGTTCCACCCGGAACGTAGATGCCCACCGCTTCGACCGGGGTCCACACCGTGCCCAGCGTGACGCCGAGCGGATCTTCATAGACGTGGTCGAGCGGTTTCTGCTTTTCGTGATGCGCGGCGATGCGGTCGTGGGCGAGCTGGAGCGCTGCCCTTACCTCGCCGGTGATGGCGGCCTCGGCGGCCTCGATCTCGGCGACCGAAAAGGCCAGCGTGCCGGCGGTCAGCGGCAGGCGGTCGAAGCGGTCGGTGTGGGCCAGCAGCGCTTCGTCGCCGCGCGCCCTGACGTCGGCCAGAATGGCGGCGACGGCGACACCCACCTCCTCGGAGGCTTCGCGCTTGGAGCCGAGCAGGGTCTCGAACTCCTCGGCAAAGCCGGCGTGGCGGGTGTCGAGCCGAACCGGCATCAGGCGTGAGCCGGCGTGGCTTTGGCGGCCCAGGCGGCGCCGAGGTCCTGCAGACGCGCCTCGAGGCATTCGACGGTGAGGCGGACCGCGCCGCCACCGGAAAAATCGAGCTCAACGGTGCCGGCCGGATCGTCGGTCGCGGTGAAGGTGATGGCGAGGAGCTCGAGCACCCCCTCGACGGCGGTGAGGTCGATGCCCTGCGCCTTGACGTCGGTGACGCGATCGAAGTGGAGCGCGGCGCGCTTGCGCTGGCGGGTGCGGCCGTCCTCTTCCCACGCGAAGCGGTTCATCAGCAGGGCGAAGCGCTGATCTTCCTTGGCGTAACCCATGTCGCCGACGCGCACGACGGCATCCTGGGTGGTGGCGGAGACGACCTGCAGGTCTTCGATGTCGAGCGCCAGAAGTTTGAGATCGGGCATGAAAGCGTCCGGGTTTGGGGGCTGGCGCTCAGATGGTCGCTGGGGGTCCGATCTACAAGCTTGGAGGATTTCGGGCAAGTTGGAGCCCCCCAGTGTCCTCCCCTTCGTGGCGGAGTGGCAGAGCTCAATAGGTCGAAGGCCTTAACGCCGTTCGGCCCGGGGCGGACGCCGCTCCCTCACGCATTCACCACGATCGGCGTCCCCACCGGGCAGCGCTGGTAGAGGTCGATGATGTCGTGGAACAAGAGCCGCACGCAGCCCGACGACACCGCCTGGCCGATGCTCCACACTTCCATCGTGCCGTGCAGCCGGTAGAGCGTGTCGCGCCCATCCTGGTAGATGTACATCGCCCGCGCCCCAAGCGGATTGTCGAGGCCCGGCGGCATCCCGTTCGCATATTGCTGGGTCTCAGGCTGTCGCTGCTGCATTTCGATCGGCGGCACCCAGGTCGGCCATGTCGCCTTGCGCCCCACGTAGGCATGCCCGCTCCAGGCAAACCCCTCGCGCCCGATGCCGACCCCGTAACGGATCGCCTGGCCGCCCTCCATCACAAGGTAGAGATGGCGCTCCGACGTGTTGACCACGATCGTCCCGGGCCGCTCGCCCGTCGGATCGGGCACCTGCGTGCGGAACATCGTCGGGTCGAGCTTGGTGAGGTCGATCGCGGGTACCGGGAACTGCTCGTTGGGCAGGGGCCCGTACATGGTCAGGTAGTAGTCGGAAAACTGCGGCGCGGAGATCCGCATCCGCTCGCTGGCACAGCCGGCAAGGCTGAGCGCAGCAAGGCTCGCGCCCCCGGCGAGAAAGCTGCGGCGCGAGGGAAAGAGCACGGCGTCGGTCATCGGCAGAACTCGGTACTGGTGTCGAAAGCCCGCACGAGAATGCGGAGACGCTGCACGAAGTTCCTACCCGCGCGTGGTTAACATCGCCGGAACACATCCACATGGCTCCCACACCGGCGAGAAAGTGTTCGCGTCCCCCCTATGCTTGGGAAATAGCTTCGTTTACGAATTATTAAGCGCGGATTAGCGTCGGGTCGCCGTATTTCGCGAGAAAAGGCGCCCCCCGCCAGACTACTGGTAGGCAAAGAAGACGTAACGCCGGGGGGCGTAATCGTGCAGACGAGGGCAGCGACAGGGCCGCATTGGCTCGCCTGGCGCATCATGGCGGTTTGCTTCGCGACAGTTCTGGTCGCGGGCTCCGTCGGAGTCGCCGTGGCGGCCAATCCCTCGATTTCGTCCATCACCCCCGACGCGGGTCCGGTCACCGGTGGCAACACCGTCGTCGTCGCCGGCAGCAACCTGACCGGCGTCACCGAAGTCGACTTCGGCGCCCTACCGGTCACCTCGTTCATCAGCAAGACCGGCGGCTCGCTCAGTCTCACGGTCCCGGATGGTTCGAGCCTGCTCGCTGGCAAGGACCAGGTCACCGTGGACGTGACCTTCGTCTTTTCCGGCGGCTCGCGGGTCAAATCCAACTTCTACACCTACCAGGCCGCCCCCGAGGCGGACTCGGTCGATCCGGCGGCAGGCCCGGTGGCCGGCGGCAACACCGTCACCATCAACGGCCACCATCTCAAGGCCGCCACTGAGGTCGACTTCGGCACCGTGGCCGTCACCAGCTTTACGAGCGCCCAGGCGCAGTCGATCACGCTGGTCGCTCCGGCGGGCACCGCTCCCGGCGCTTTGGACGTCAAGGTCGTGAGTCCCGGCGGCATTTCGACCATCACCTCCGGCTACACCTACTTCGCCGTGCCGACGGTCAACTCCGTAACGCCGAGCTTCGGACCGGTGACCGGCAAGAACGTCGTCACCATCTCCGGCACCAATCTCGCCGGCACCAGCGAGGTCGATTTCGGCGGCGTCGCCGGCACCAATGTCTCGGTTGCGGGCGACGGCTCCTCGCTGACGATCAAGGTTCCCGCCTCGGCCACGGCCGGCGCTGTGGACGTCAAGCTCACCACTCCCGGCGGAAGCGCCACGCTCGTCGGCGGCTACACCTACTGGTTCGTGCCCACCGTCACCGGCGTGTCGCCCTCTGCCGGCCCCGTCGCGGGCGGCAACAGCGTCACCATCTCGGGCACCAATCTCACCGGCGCGACGGAGGTCGATTTCGATACCCTGGTCGTGACGAGCGGCATTGTGCCCGCCGGCGACGGCAACTCACTGACCGTCACCGTGCCCGACGGCACCAGCCTCGTTACCTCCGACAACCAGGCCGTCCGCGTGAAGGTCTTCACGCCCGGCGGCAGCGACTCCCTCGCCAATGGGTACGTCTATAGGCAGATCCCCGAGCTCGACGGCGTCACGCCGAACAGCGGCGCGCTCGCCGGCGGCAACACGGTGACCATCGAGGGCCGCCACCTGGGCTCGGTCACCGAGGTCGATTTTGGCACCGCCGCCGTCACCAGCTTCACCACCACCAGCCCCAAGGCGATCACCCTCGTCGTCCCGGCCGGCACGTCATCCGGCCCCGTCGACGTCAAGGTCATCACGCCGGGCGGCACCGATACGATCACCGGCGGCTACAGCTATGATGCGGCGCCTGTCGGCACCGTCGTCATCCACCAGGTGAGCCTCGGCGGCGACGGCACCTTCACGTTCACCTCCGCCACCTCCGCACTCAGACTTGCCATCACCACCTCCGGCGGCTCGGGGCAGTCGGCGCCCATCAGCCTTTCGTCCGGGACCTATTCCGTGGCCGTCGCAACACCTGCCGGCGATGCTCTGCTGTCCGTCTCCTGCGACGACAGCGACAGCACTGGCGACGCCGTCGCCGGCACCGCCAGTATCGTCCTCGCCGACGCCGAAACCGTCAGCTGCACCTTCACCACCCGGGTTGGTGTCGACACCTCGACCGAAGCGCTGATCGGCGATTTCTTCGACGCGCAGGGCCACCTGCTGCTCGGCAATATCCCAGACCTGCAGCGGCGGATCGACCGGCTCGAGAACGTGGCCCCGGCTCCCGACATCGATCCCGGCACCGCGCTCCACTACCTCGCATCCGGCAGCCTGCCGTCGAGTGTGTCGGCGAGCCTTTCGGCCATCGATGCGGCCACGGGCCGGCCACAGAGCGCGCTGGACGTCTGGTTCAGCCAGACCTGGGGCCGGTTCGACGGCGACGGTCTCGGGGGGAACTACGGTATTGCGGCAGTGGGCGCCGACTATCTCGTGAGCCGCAATCTGCTTCTCGGCGGCTTCGTCCAGGCCGATATCGAGCCCGAAGCGGACAACGGCGCGGGCGGCTCCATCGGCGCCCGAGGCTGGCTCGCGGGCCCCTACGCCACTATCCGGCTCAACGACAGCCTGTTCCTCGACGTGCTGGCTGCCGCCGGCATGTCGCAGAACACCGTCAGTCCCGACGGGACCTACACCGACAGCTTCAATTCCGTCCGCTGGCTCGCGAGCGCCACCCTCACTGGCGACTGGCAGGCGGACGACTGGACCTTCTCGCCCGAGGCGCGCCTCAGCGTCTTCAGCGCGACCTCGGAGGCCTATATCGACGGCCTCGGCGTCGACATCCCGAGCGTCACCGGGACGCTCGGCCAGCTCGCGCTCGGCCCGCACGTCTCGCACCGCATGGATCTGGGGGGCCTCAGCATCGTCGCGACCGCGGGCCTCGACGGCGTGCTCGACGTCTCCCTCGCCGACGGCGCGGCGACGGTGAACAGCGCCTACGGCCGCGCCAAGGTCGGCCTCGATGTCACGAACGCCACCGGCCTCGCCGTCAATCTCTCGGCCGCCTATGACGGCATCGGCGCCGCCCCGGTGCACGGCCTTTCAGGCCAGGCCACGCTGTCGGTGCCGATCCACTGACCGGGATATATCCAGCCGGCAATGGTCGAGGGAAATGGTGCTGCAAGAGAGGATTGAACTCTCGACCTCACCCTTACCAAGGGTGTGCTCTACCACTGAGCTACTGCAGCATTGCCGGAGACAGGGGCCAGGCCCCTTGAGGCGTGGCGGTTGATGCCATAGGCCTTTTGGCGACGCAAGGCGAAAATCCCGGGGTTTCCGGCATGTCCAAGGCCGACGAAAAGGCCCTCCGCGAGCAGAGATTGGCCACAAAGCTGCGCGAGAATCTGAAGCGCCGGAAAGGGCAGGCCAAGGCACGCGCCACAGCCCGTCCGCCGGGTGGGGCAGCGGGCAGCAAGTCGTAATCGGCCTCGGTTACCGCCCTGAGCCTGCCTTGCGAAGCAGGGCCGGTTCGGTTCATTGAGGCGGTGCGGGCGCGCCCGCCATTTCGGGGACAGTGGTCATGGATCGGATCCGGCTGATCGGCGGCACAGAGCTTCGGGGCGAAATCCCCATTTCCGGCGCCAAGAACGCGGCCCTGCCGCTGATGATCGCGTCGCTGCTGACCTCCGAGCCGCTGGTGCTCGAGAACGTGCCGCGCCTCGCCGACGTCAAGCAGCTCGAAAAGATCCTCGAGAACCACGGCGTCGACATCGCCGTCCACGGCCGCAAGGCCGGCGACGACCTGAGCGGCCAGCGCATGACGCTGCATGCCGGCACCATCGTCGACACCACCGCGCCCTATGAGCTCGTCTCGGTGATGCGGGCGAGCTTCTGGGTCATCGGCCCGCTGCTCGCCCGCGCGCATGAAGCGCGCGTTTCGCTGCCCGGCGGCTGCGCCATCGGCACAAGGCCGGTCGATCTCTTCCTCTTCGGGCTCAAGGAGCTCGGCGCCGAGATCGAGATCGACGAAGGCTATGTCGTCGCGCGGGCGCCAAAGGGCGGGCTTGTCGGCAAGACCATCACCTTCCCGAAAGTCTCGGTCGGCGCCACCCACACCATCATGATGGCGGCAACCCTCGCGCGCGGCACCACGGTCATCGAAAATGCCGCGATGGAGCCCGAGATCACCAACGTGGCCGAGTGCCTCGTGGCGATGGGCGCCAAAATCTCGGGCATCGGCACCCGCACCATCACCATCGAGGGCGTGCCACAGCTTCACGGGGCGACGGTCGAGGTCATCCCCGACCGTATCGAGACCGGCACCTTCGCCATGGCCGCGGCGATGACCGGCGGCGACATCCTGCTCAAGGGCGCGCGGCCGCATCACCTCCAGGCCGCGCTGGACGTTTTGGTCCGCGCCGGCGTCCACATCACGCCCGAAGAGACCGGCATCCGCGTTCGGCGCAACGGCAACGGCATCCAGGCCGCCGACGTCGAGACCCAGCCCTTTCCCGGCTTTCCGACCGACCTCCAGGCCCAGTTCATGGCGCTGATGACCATGTCGCAGGGCACCTCGACCATCCGCGAGACGATCTTCGAGAACCGCTACATGCACGTTGCCGAGCTCGCGCGCTTCGGCGCCGACATCCGCGTCGATGGGCAGGTGGCGACCGTCAAGGGCGTGCCACAGCTCAAGGGCGCACAGGTGATGGCGACCGATCTCCGCGCTTCGGTATCGCTGGTGATCGCCGGCCTCGCCGCGCGCGGCGAGACCGTCGTCAACCGCATCTACCATCTCGACCGAGGGTTCGAGCGGCTCGAGGACAAGCTTTCCCGCTGCGGCGCCGACATCGCCCGCGTCGCCGGCTAGCCGTCGGCAGGGCAGAACAGCGTTCCGGAACCGCGCGGGCTCCGGAACGTGGGTATCCCCTCAGCCACCCCACGCGTTGCCCGTCTCAGGCATCGGCGCGAGCCCTTCCCATCCGCTCTTTCTGAGATACTGCTCGAAACTGGTCATCCCTGGCAACTCCTTGCGGAGCGCCGGAATGTCCGCGTCATAGGCCTCGCCGGCAAAGAAGCGGATCATCGCCTCCATCTCGGGGTTCGACGGCCCCCCGGCGCGCGGCTGCGGCGGCGCCAGCACCACCGGCCGGCCGATCACTTTCGCCAGCGTGTCGGCGGTCTGCTGCTCGGTCAGCTCTTCGCTGGCAAATTCGACGGTCTTGCCGAGCCACCGCGCCGGATCGCTCAGAATATGCGCCACCAGCCGGCCGATGTCGTCGACCGCGACCTTCTGCGAGCGCTTGTCGGCGGGGAGGCCGCGGCTCGGCAGCTTGCCATTGCTGATTGCCACGCGCGTGTAGTTGACGTTCTCCATGAACTCGACCGGCCGGATGATCGTATGGGGCAGGCCGATCGCCTTGACGTGGTTTTCGATCTCGAACTTGCTCTCGAAGTGCGCCTGCCCCATGCCGCGATGCGCCGCGCCCACCGAACTGTAGATGAAATGCGGCACGCGCGTTTCCCTGGCCACATCGGCGGCGAGCTTGCCCTGCCGGATCTCGCCGGCCTTGCCCACGTTGGGCAGCCAGTAGTTCTGGACACTGAACACGGCATCGGCACCGGTGAAGGCTTTGGCCAGCGAGGCGCGGTCTTCGTTGTCGGCCCGCACGATCTGCGCCCCGGCCTCGCGGAGCGCCGCGGCGCCCGCCTTGTCCGGGTCGCGGGTCAGCGCCCGCACGGTCCAGCCCGCTTTGAGCATGTGGCGCGCAACGGCGCTGCCCTGCTGCCCGGTGGCTCCGGTGACGGCGATGGTCTTGGTCATGGAATTTCCTTTGGTGACATGCCCCCGCCCGCAAGGGCCACGGCGGAGGTGAACCGGTCCTGAATCCCCGGCGCGCCGCGCGGCGCCGCCGGATCGGTGGCATTTTTATCAAATTTGTCCGACCGATCCCGCTCATTTTTCATGCGGCCCGCCCAGCATGGACGCCATCCGTTGGAGGGCTTTTCCATGTCTGCCATTCGCGTCGTCCTCACCGCGACGATCTTCGCCGCCACCGCCTTCGCCGCTCACGCCGCCGGCGCCGTCGCGCTTCCCGCCGGCGACTCCGCCACCGTCCCACCGGCCGAAGTCACCGCGCTCTGCAAGGAGTATGGCTCGGGCAAGTTCACGGCCATCTACATCCTCGACGACGGCTATGCCCTCAAGGGCAGTGCCGACTGCGACGCGGTGAGCTTCACCGTCAGCGAAATCCTGCCGCCCTTCGTCGATGACGGCGCGCCCGTCCCGCCGGTTCCGGCCAGCTGACCCCGTTGCTTCGCGGCCCTTCTGCCGCGAAGCTCGACAACCGTGCGAACATGACTGAGAGGTGACTCACCCCTCCCCGCCTTCCCCACCTCCTGACCACGGCATCGGCCGTGGAACGGTGGATCGGGCTCAGGCGTTTTCGGACCCTAGGAGGTCCGCAATGGCGCGCACATCACGGGACGACGACACCCTCAAGGCCGAAACCGAGCTCGAAACGCGGACCGGCATGTTCGGGCCCGGAAGCTGGGCGCGGATGGGGCTCGTTGCGCTGGTGATCGTCGCCGCCATTCTGCTCGTCGGGCAGTTCATGGGCGGCAACAAGGGCACGGACGTGCTGCCCGGCACGCCGGTGGCGGCGCCGCAGAGCGAGCCGTCGACGCTGATCTAGGACGGCGCTCTAGCCCTGCTGGATGGGCGAAATCTGGATCTCGACGCGACGGTTCTGGGCACGGCCGGTTTCCGTCGAGTTGCTGGCGATCGGATCGTCCTCGCCCTTGCCGGCGATGTAGAAGCGCCGCTGGTCGATGCCCTGATTGGCAAGCACGGTGGCGACCGCGACGGCGCGGCGCTGCGACAGGTCCTGGTTGTGCGGGACCGAGCCGGTGTTGTCGGTGTAGCCGTAGACGTCGACGATGGTCTTGTTGAACTTCTTGAGCACGAGGCCGACGGCGACCAGCGTCTCGTTGAAGGCGGGCTGCACCGTCGCCTGGTCGACATCGAAGGTGATGTTCGACGGCATGTTGAGAATGATCTGATTGCCGACGCGGGTGACCGACACGCCGGTGCCCTGGAGCTGGGCGCGGAGCTCGGCTTCCTGCTGGTCCATGTAGTGGCCGACGGCGGCGCCGGTGAGTGCACCCACCCCCGCGCCGATGAGCGCGGCGACGCGCGGATCGGCCCCGGTGGCCGTGCCGGCGATGGCGCCAACGACCGCGCCGGTACCGGCCCCGATCATCGCCCCGCCGGCGGTGTTGGAGAGCTGCGTTTCACCGGTGTAGGCGTTCATGGTGGTGCAGGCCGAGAGCGACAGCGCCGCAAAGCCGGCCACGAGGATCGAGGTTTTCACGGGCAGTCCCCCAACGAATTTGCCGTGTGGTGACCTGAGAATGCGGCAGCAGAGTGTTCCGGGCAAGCCAAGGCGACGGCGCACCCCCCGAGCTCCGCCAGGTCGCTTTGCTCCCAAGCGCCGCTTTCCTCCCCCTTGAAGGAGGAGGTGGCAGCCTTCGGCTAGTTGTGAGCCCAGCCGCCGTCGACGAGAAAATCCTGGCCCGAGATCATCTGGCTGTCGTCGGCGGCGAGGAACAGGGCCATGCGGGCGATGTCGACGGGGTAGAGGCGGCCCTTGAGTGCCTGCTGCTGGTCGATGAGCTTGTTCTCTTCCGGACCGACCCAGCGGATGAGCTGGCGTTCGGTCATGATCCAGCCGGGGACGAGGGTGTTGACGCGGATGCCGTGCGGGCCGAGGTCGCGGGCGAGCGAGCGCGACATGCCGTGCGCCGCGGCCTTGCTGGCGGTGTAGGCGGTGAGATTGCCGGTGAGGATCATCCAGCTGATCGAGCCGAAATTGACGA
>CAYRZM010000075.1:0-4199 GCA_964428685.1 uncultured Devosia sp.
GGTGATCAAAAGTCACCCGGGGCTCGCGGCGCTCCCTGCCGGAGACCACTCGAAACATTGGAGAATTGTCATGGCGCTCGTGCTTTCGGGCGAGCGGCCGGTTGCCGCCGCCACGCTGAACCCGGTTCGGATCGTTGCCACGTTCTTCGCCCGCGTCAAAACCGGGCGCGCGCAGCGGCTGGCTCTCCACAACCTCCTGTCGATGGACGCCTACCGCCTCGACGATCTGGGCATCAATCGCGGCGACCTGTTCGACGCCATCCACAGCCAGAGCGCCACGCGGCTGCTGGCCGACCGGCGGGCGCATCGCCACCACTACTGAGTTTTCGGGTTCCACGCCGGGCGCTCCTTGCCCGGGCTGGAAGGGCCGGTGCCAGCCGGCCCTGTTTCCTGACCGACTGCCGGGTCCTCGGACCCGGCCTTTTCGTTCGCGCAGCGCCGCTCAGGGCAGCTGCTTGAAGCCGTCGGCAAAGCCGTTGAGCGACACCGGAATGCCGATGCCTTCCTCGGGTGTCTTGAACACCACGAAGATTGCCGTCTTGCCGGTCGAAAGCTGCTTCAGCAGCGCATCGTCCATCACCACTTCGGCCACGCACCCATTGGGCAGGCAGCGCACGAAGGCGACCCGGCCCATGTCGGTGCCGTCGATGTTGAGGCCGAGCCCGTTGGGGAGCAGCACCCCGAGCGGGGCAAGGACGCGTAGCAGCCGCGCCTTCTGGTCGGCGGTCTTGAGCACGATCACCGAGAGCCCGACATTGGGCTGATCCTCGGCGGTGACGTTCTGGATGATGGCGCACTGCTCGAAGCTGGCGCCGGGCGGCGTGTCGCAGCTCATCTGCCAGTCGCCATACTGCGCCTTGACCACGCCCTGCGCGGAAGCCGCCATCGGCAGCGCACAGAGCGCCGAGCCCATCAGCACGGCCGCCGCAAGGCCTCTGATCCGGGACATCACGTCGAGCCAACTCCCTGCACGCGGAACACCCTGCTTCGGGGGCCTTGCCCTTGATTACAAGCCGTCATGTGGGCTGGCAATGGCGGCGGCATAGGCAGCAACAATCAAGGCGCCCGTGAGGCGCAATTTCCAAGCGCTGAGCGCGATTTGACGCACGGCGCGAAAGCTGTGGCAGAATTGCGTTGCCTCCCCCGATGTGGTTTAGCTGAAACCCGCTTCAGCGCTTCGCCGATGAGTCGAAGCCGCAGCCTGTTGGGCCGTGCTTGCGGCGGCCGGGCAGGGCTTGAAGAAGGCGGACGTTAGGGTCTTTCAGGGGGTATCACGTGGCCGGTCAGTTTCTGCGCTCTCTCGGAATGGCGCTCGGCGGCGCGGTCGCGCTCGCTCCGGGCCTGAGCCTGGCGGGCACCGGCCAGCCGAGCCCCGGCGAGATCGGCCTGCAGGGCTCGGTCACCCCGATCATGGACTCGATCCATGCCTTCCACGACGGCATCCTCTTGTGGACGGCGATCGGGATCTCGGCGCTCGTCGCCGTGCTGCTCATCATCATCATCGTCCGCTTCAACGCGCGCGCCAATCCGGCGCCGGCGCGCTTCACCCACAACACGCTGCTCGAAGTGGTGTGGACGGCGCTGCCGGTGATCATCCTCGTGATCATCGCCATTCCGTCCTTCGCGGTGCTGACCGACCAGCTGACGATGCCCGACGGCACCCGCAAGTTCCTCGGGGCCAACATCTTCTCGTTCGGCTCGGTCGACGTGCCGGCACCCGGCCTCACCATCAAGGCGACGGGCAACCAGTGGTACTGGAACTACGAATACGTCGACCAGTCCAAGAACTTCGACTCCAACATCCTCGACGAAAAGACCCGCCTCTCGTCGACCCCGGTGCAGCCGCGGCTGCTGGCGGTCGACAACATGCTGGTCGTGCCGGTCAACACCACCGTGCGCGTCGAGGTCACCTCCGATCCGAGCGGCGTCATCCACGCTTTCGCCGTGCCTTCCTTCGGCATCATCATCGACGCCGTGCCCGGCCGCATGAACGAGACCTGGTTCAACGCCCGCAAGGAAGGCGTCTATTACGGCGAATGCCGCGAGCTCTGCGGCAAGGACCACGCCTTCATGCCGATCGCTGTCCGGGTGGTGTCGCCCGACGTCTTTGCCGTCTGGCTCAAGGCGCTCGAGGCCGGCTCGGTCGACGACGCCAACAAGACGCTGCCGCCGCTGACGACCGCCGACGTCACCGACCAGCCCGCCGCCTGAACCGAACTAGGGAACGCCGACCATGGCCGATACGCACGCTCTTCAGGCTCACGAGGCTCCGGCGGACACCGCGCCGCATGAGCACCACGGCCACCCCACCGGCTGGCGCCGCTACGTCTATTCGACGAACCACAAGGACATCGGCACGATGTACCTGGTGTTCGCGCTCGTCGCGGGCGTTATCGGCACGCTGCTCTCGGGGATGATGCGGCTCGAGCTGCAGGAGCCGGGCATCCAGATTTTCCACGGCCTCGCCTCGATGGTCTACGGCAGCTCCGGCGCCGAAGCGCTCGACCAGGGCAAGCACATGTACAATGTGTTCACCACCGCCCACGCGCTGATAATGATCTTCTTCATGGTGATGCCGGCGATGATCGGCGGCTTTGCCAACTGGTTCGTGCCGCTGATGATCGGCGCGCCGGACATGGCGTTCCCGCGCATGAACAACATTTCGTTCTGGCTGCTGGTGCCGGCGATCTTGCTGCTGCTGATCTCGATGTTCGTGCCCTCGGGCGAAGTGGGCACCGGCGTCGGCGGCGGCTGGACGATCTACCCGCCGCTCTCGACCTCGGGGCAGCCTGGGCCGGCGATGGACTTTGCCATCCTTTCGATCCACCTCGCCGGCGCGAGCTCGATCCTGGGCGCCATCAACTTCATCACCACGATCTTCAACATGCGCGCCCCGGGCATGACGCTGCACAAGATGCCGCTGTTCCCCTGGGCGATCCTGGTGACGGCATTCCTGCTGCTGCTGTCGCTGCCGGTGCTCGCGGGCGGCATCACCATGCTGCTCACCGACCGCAACTTCGGCACGACCTTCTTTGCGCCCGACGGCGGCGGCGACCCGGTGCTGTTCCAGCACCTGTTCTGGTTCTTCGGCCACCCTGAAGTCTACATCCTCATCCTGCCGGCCTTCGGCGTCGTGAGCCACGTCGTCTCGACGTTCTCGAAGAAGCCGATCTTCGGCTACATGGCGATGGTCTATGCCATGGTGGCGATCGGGGGCGTCGGCTTCATCGTGTGGGCGCACCACATGTACACCACCGGCCTCAGCCTCAACGTGCAGCGCTACTTCGTCGCCGCGACGATGGTGATCGCCGTGCCGACGGGCGTGAAAATCTTCTCGTGGATCGCCACCATGTGGGGCGGCTCGATCAGCTTCCGGCCGCCGATGCTGTTCGCCATTGGTTTCATCTTCCTGTTCACCGTCGGCGGCGTGACCGGCGTGATCCTCGCCAATGCCGGCGTCGACCGCGCGCTCCACGACACCTATTACGTGGTGGCGCACTTCCACTACGTGCTCTCGCTCGGCGCCGTCTTCGGCGTGTTCGCCGCCTGGTACTACTGGTACCCCAAGATGTTTGGCATCCTCTACAACGAGCGGCTGGCGACGCTGCATTTCTGGATCACCTTCGTCGGCGTCAACGTGGTGTTCTTCCCGCAGCACTTCCTCGGCCTGAGCGGCATGCCGCGGCGCTACGTCGACTACCCGGATGCGTTCGCCTTCTGGAACCGCATTTCATCGATCGGCTACTACATCACCTTCGTCGGCCTCCTGGTGTTCCTCTACCTGCTGTGGGACTCGGCCCGGAAGCGCATCCCGGCCCCGGCCAATCCGTGGGGCGAGGGCGCGACCACGCTCGAATGGACGCTGCCGAGCCCGCCGCCCTTCCACCAGTTCGAGACGCTGCCGCGGATCGATACGGATCCGGTGGCACACTAAGGACGGAGCCAGTGGCGTTCGTTGACCACAGAGCCGACATCGCCATTGCCGGCGGCGCGCGCGTAGAGGACTACGTCGCGCTCCTCAAGCCGCGGGTGATGTCGCTGGTGGTGTTCACCGCCATCGCCGGGCTGCTGCTCGCGCCCGGCGGCATCAATCCGGTGATCGGCGTCATCGCCATCGTCTGCATCGCCATCGGCGCGGGCGGCTCGGGCGCGCTCAACATGTGGTACGACGCCGACATCGACGCGATCATGAGCCGCAC
>CAYRZM010000076.1:0-2009 GCA_964428685.1 uncultured Devosia sp.
TGAAAAGGCCGGCGGCCTCAACGAATACGGCATCGCCGCCTACAAGACCCCCGGCGGCTTTGCCCAGGCCGAAGTCGACTACGTCACCGCCATCGGCGGCATCACCATCGAAACCGGCAGGATGCTGGGCGAGCACTTCGCGCTCGCCGATCTTGTGGCCAGATACGACGCCGTGTTCCTCGGCATGGGCCTTGGCGGCGTCAATGCCCTCCGCGCCGAAGGCGAGGACGCGGACGGCGTCGACAACGCCATCGATTTCATCGCCGAGCTGCGCCAGGCGAGCGACCTGTCCGGTCTGCCCGTTGGCCGCCGGGTGGTGGTGATCGGCGGCGGCATGACCGCCGTGGATGCGGCGGTGCAGTCAAAACTTCTCGGCGCCGAGGAGGTCACCATGGTCTACCGTCGCGGCAAGGCGCAGATGAACGCCTCGGAGTTCGAGCAGGACCTCGCGGCCGCCAAAGGTGTCACCATCCGCCACTGGCTGGCGCCCCGCCGCGTGGTCGTCGACGGCGGCAAAGTCACGGGGATCGAGCTCGGCTACATGGCGCTCGATGCGGCCGGGAGCCTGAAACCCACCGGCGAAACCACCACCATCGCCTGCGACCAGGTGTTCAAGGCCATCGGCCAGACCCTTGCTTCGGACGGCGAGGGCGTGACCCTCGCGGGCGGCAAGATCGAAGTCGATGCCGAGGGCCGCACCTCGATGCAGAAGGTCTGGGCCGGCGGCGATTGCGCCACCGGCGGTGACGATCTCACCGTCACCGCCGTCGCGCAGGGCCGCGACGCCGCCGAAAGCATCCACCGTTTCCTTTCGAGGTGAGCGATGGAGATTCTCGCCGGACCGAGCATCGAATACCGTGAGCCCCGGCCCTGTCTCGCCATCCATCAGATCGCGCCGTTCCGCGGCATGCTGGCCGTGCGCGACGCGTTGTGGGCCGAAGTGTTTCGTTGGCTCGAGACCCGGGGGCTTGGCGCCGTGGGGCAGGCGTTCCTGCGGCTGAACGTTGTCGACATGCGCGGCGAGATGGACATCGACGCCGGGGTGGTGATCGACAAAGCTATCGCCGGCGATGACCGGGTCCGGGCCGGGGTCCTGCCGGGGGGCCACTACGCGACGCTCACCTACCGCAACCACTCGATCCGGGCCAACGGCCACCTGATCGACTGGATCGCCCGGCAGCCATGGCAGATCGATCGCAGCGCCGATCCCCGCGGTGACCGCTTCGCCTCACGCTACGAACTCAATCTCAGCGATCCGCGCCGCGAGCGGCGCCGGACGCAGTGGGCCGTGCAACTCTGCTTCCTGGTCCGTCCGCGACCGGCCCCAGCCGCGCAAGGAGTGTGATATGGCAGACCTTCGCAACAATTTCGTCGGCATCAAGTCGCCCAATCCGTTCTGGCTGGCCTCGGCACCGCCGACGGACAAGGAGTACAATGTCGAGCGCGCCTTCAAGGCGGGCTGGGGCGGCGTGGTGTGGAAGACGCTCGGCGAGGCGGGTCCGCCCGTTGTCAACGTCAACGGCCCGCGCTACGGCGCCATCTGGGCCGGCGACCGCCGGCTGATGGGCTTCAACAACATCGAGCTCATCACCGACCGCGACCTCCAGAAGAATCTGCGCGAGATCAAGGCCGTCAAGATGCGCTGGCCCGACCGCGCCGTCGTTGCCTCCATCATGGTGCCCTGCGACGAGCAGAGCTGGAAGGCCATTCTACCGCTGGTCGAAGAAACCGGCGCCGACGGCATCGAGCTCAATTTCGGCTGCCCGCACGGCATGAGCGAGCGCGGCATGGGCGCCGCCGTCGGCCAGGTGCCCGAATATGTCGAAATGGTCGTGCGGTGGTGCAAGCAGTTTTCTCGCATGCCGGTCATCACCAAGCTCACCCCCAACGTCACCGACATCCGCCGCCCCGCGCGCGCCGCCAAGACCGGCGGCACCGATGCGGTGAGCCTCATCAACACCATCAACTCGATCACCGCCGTCGATCTCGACGACATGGCGCCCGAGCCC
>CAYRZM010000077.1:0-2646 GCA_964428685.1 uncultured Devosia sp.
CGTCAAGTACACCGGCACCAAGCGCTTCGGGCTCGACGGCAGCGAAGCGCTGATCCCGGCGCTCGAGCAGATCGTCAAGCGCGGCGGCGCGCTGGGGGTCAAGGACATCGTTCTGGGCATGGCGCATCGCGGCCGGCTCAACGTCCTTACCCAGGTGATGATGAAGCCCCATAGAGCGCTGTTCCACGAGTTCAAGGGCGGCGCCTACTACTCCGAGGACGTCGAAGGCTCGGGCGACGTGAAGTACCATCTGGGCGCGTCGTCCGACCGCGAGTTCGACGGAAATTCGGTGCACCTGTCGCTGACCGCGAACCCCTCGCATCTCGAGATCGTCGATCCGGTGGTCCTGGGCAAGGCGCGCGCCAAGCAGGACCAGCGTTCCGCGGTCGACGGGCACTTCGTGTTCGACACCCGCCAAACCGACCGCTCGGTGGTGATGCCGGTGCTGATCCACGGCGATGCGGCCTTTGCCGGGCAGGGCGTCGTGGCCGAGAGCCTCGGGCTTTCGGGCCTCAAGGGCCACCGCACCGGCGGCTCGATCCATTTCGTCATCAACAACCAGATCGGCTTCACCACCTCGCCGATCAATTCGCGCTCGTCGCCGTACCCGACCGATGTCGCCAAGATGATCGAGGCGCCGGTGTTCCACGTCAACGGCGACGATCCGGAGGCGGTGGTGTTCGTCACCAAGGTCGCGACCGAGTTCCGCCAGCGCTTCGGCCGGCCGGTGGTGGTCGACATGTTCTGCTACCGCCGCTTCGGCCACAACGAAGGCGACGAGCCGAGCTTCACGCAGCCGCTGATGTATTCCAAGATCCACGGCCACAAGACCACGCTGGAACTTTATTCCGAGCGGCTGGTGGGCGAAGGGCTGGTCACCGGGGCCGAGATCGACAAGGCCAAGGCCGACTGGCGCGCCAGGCTCGAAAGCGAGTTCGAGGTCGGGCAGAACTTCAAGCCCAACAAGACCGACTGGCTCGACGGCCAGTGGAAGGATCTGAAGCGCGCCGATGCCGACGGGCCGCGGCGCGGCGATACCGGGGTCGAGGTGGCAGAGCTGTCGCGCGTCGGCATGGCGATCACGCGCGTGCCCGACGGCTTCAACGTGCACAAGACGGTCAAGCGCTTCCTCGACAACCGCCTTGCGGCGATCGAGAGCGGCGAGGGCATCGACTGGGCGACCGGCGAGGCGCTGGCGTTCGGCACGCTGCTGCTCGAGGGCCATCCGGTCCGCCTTTCCGGCCAGGACTCCGAACGCGGCACCTTCACGCAGCGCCACTCGGTGCTCAACGACCAGGAAAACGGCGACACCTACACGCCGCTCAACAACATCGCGCCCGACCAGCAGCGTTACGAGGTCATCAACTCGATGCTCTCGGAAGAGGCGGTGCTCGGCTTCGAGTACGGCTATTCGCTGGCCGAGCCGACGACGCTCACGCTCTGGGAAGCGCAGTTCGGCGATTTCGCCAACGGCGCGCAGGTCGTGGTCGACCAGTTCATCTCTTCGGGCGAGCAGAAGTGGTTCCGCATGTCGGGCCTCGTGATGCTGCTGCCGCACGGCTATGAAGGGCAGGGCCCGGACCACTCTTCGGCCCGGCTCGAGCGCTATCTGCAGCTTTGCGCCGAAGACAACATGCAGGTCGCCAACTGCACGACCCCGGCCAACTACTTCCACGTGCTGCGCCGGCAGGTGAAGCGCGATTTCCGGAAGCCGCTGATCCTGATGACGCCCAAGTCGCTGCTCCGCCACAAGCGGGCAACCTCGACGCTGAGCGAGCTCGGTCCTGAATCGACGTTCCACCGGCTGCTCTGGGACGACGCGGAGGCGCCGGGCCCCAAGAAGACGACGATCACGCTGGTGCCCGACGACAAGATCCGGCGCGTCGTGCTCTGCTCGGGCAAGGTCTATTACGACCTGCTCGAGGACCGCGAGAAGCGCGGCGTCAGCGACGTCTACCTGCTGCGCGTCGAGCAGCTCTATCCTTTCCCGGCCAAGGCGCTGCTCGACGAGCTGACGCGTTTCCAGAACGCCGAGGTGGTCTGGTGCCAGGAAGAGCCCAAGAACATGGGCGCCTGGAGCTTCGTCCAGCCCTATGTGGATTGGGTGCTGGAGCGCATGGGCCGCACCAACGACCGGCCGCGCTATGTCGGCCGCCGCGCGTCGGCGTCGACGGCGACCGGCCTGATGCGCAAGCACCAGGCCGAGATGCAGGAATTCCTCCAGGAAGCGTTCGAGAACTAGGAGCGAGATCGACATGGCCACCGACATCCGCGTTCCGGCGCTCGGCGAAAGCGTCACCGAAGCCACCATCGGGCAATGGTTCAAGAAAGTCGGCGACGTCGTCGCTGCCGACGAGCCGGTGGTCGAGCTCGAAACCGACAAGGTGACGATCGAGGTGCCGGCGCCCAGCGCCGGCGTGCTCGCGGCGATCGCCGCCAAGCCTGGCGACACCGTCAATGTCGGGGCGCTGATCGGCGCCATCGGCGAAGGTGCCGGCGCCGCTGCGGCGCCCAAGGCGCCGCCTGCCGCCGCGGCTGCCGCCAAGCCTGCCGAAGCGCCAAAAGCTGCCGCTCCCGCGGCTCCGGTGATGCCCTCGGCGCCGGCCGTCAACGGCAGCATGCCGACGCCCCCGCCGGCGCCGGCCG
>CAYRZM010000078.1:0-1778 GCA_964428685.1 uncultured Devosia sp.
CGGGCCACTGCGCAGTGCCGGACGCGACGGCGCGTCGCCGCGCGGCGGGGCGGACGGACGCGACGGGGCCGGCGTTGCCGGAGCGGTGCGCGCGGGAGCGCCGGTCGTCCCGTGCGGGACGACGCGGTTCTTGCGCTCGACGACGACGGTGCGCGCCGGGCCGCGGGAGATGCCCGGGCGAGCGCCGGCCGAAGGACCCGGCTTGAGGCTCAGGGTCTTCTTGGGGGCACCGTCTTCACGCTTGTCGTCACTGTCAGCCATAAAGTCTCGTCTCTTTCAAAGGTCAGTTGGCGACGTAACGGGCCAATCTCTCGGCTCGTTTCACCGCTGCTTCACCTGCTGCCCCTTGGGTCGGCGCAGCATGTATCACATTTTCAATCCCGAGCGCCAAACCCAATTGCGCGGAATCGAGCAATTCGAAATGCGGCACGGAACGGGCCTCGAGGCCCTGCTCCGCCGCGGTTTTTTCCACCGCCAGGCGGGTGGCGAGGAGCTTCTTGCGGCCATCGTCGGCGGCATCGGTCGCGGTGAGGAGCGCGACCGCATGGCCCCCCTCGAGCGCCTCCTTGACCCGGCTCATGCCGGTCACAAGCTGGCCGGCCTTGCGCGCCATCTGGAGGCTCGAGAGATACCGCTGCTCGAGCCGGGTGCGGGTGAGCGCCGGCAGGTCGGCGGGCACCGTCACCTCGGATCTGAGGCTCTTGGCAAAGGCCTTTTTCCGCACGGCCTCGGCGACTTTCTGTTCGCCGAGGCTGATCCAGACGCCGCGGCCCTCGGCGCGGGCGTCGGTGTCGGGAACCAGCACCCCGTCGGGTCCGACCACGAAGCGGATGAGATCGGCCGCGGCCCTGACCTCGTGGGTCAGGGCGCAGCGCCGTTCGACATCATCCTTGCCGGGCACCGGTCGGGGTCGCCCGCATTTACGCGGGCGCTCCTTCCTCGGCCGGCATCTCGTCGGCGGGCTGCGCGAGATCGGCCTCGGTGATCCAGCCGGCCTTGAGGCGGGCCTGGAGGATCATCTCCTCGGCCTCTTCGCGCGACACCGGGAAATCCTTGAAGGTGCCCTCGAAGCGCTTGGTCTCGCCGTCCTTGCGCTCGGTCCAGCCGACGAGATCGTCGGCGGCGTTGCCGGCGAAATCCTCGACGGTCTTGATGCCGTCCTTGCCGAGCGCCACCAGCATCGCGGCATTGAGGCCGGGGATGTCGTAGAGCGCGTCATCGACGCCGAGCGCCTTGCGGGCCTCGTCGTTTTCCTTCTCGATGGCGGCAAGATAATCGTTGGCGCGCTGCTGCACGGCGCCGGCGATTTCTTCGTCGAAGCCCTGGATGGAGGCGATTTCGCCGAGGTCGATATAGGCGAGCTGCTCGACCGAGGAGAAGCCTTCGGAGGCCAAGAGCTGCGCCATGGTCTCGTCGACGTCGAGGGCCTGCATGAAGAGCGCGGAGCGCTCGGTGAATTCCTTCTGCCGGCGCTCGGACTCTTCCTGCTCGGTGAGGATGTCAATGTCCCAGCCGATGAGCTGGGAGGCGAGACGGACGTTCTGGCCGCGGCGGCCGATGGCGAGGCTCAGCTGCTCGTCGGGGACGACGACTTCGATCTTTTCCGCCTGCTCGTCGAGCACGACCTTGGCGACGTCGGCCGGCTGCAGCGCCGAGACCACGAGGTCGGCGATGTTTTCGGTCCAGGGGATGATGTCGATCTTTTCGCCCTGGAGCTCGCCGACCACCGCCTGCACGCGGCTGCCGCGCATGCCGACGCAGGCGCCGACCGGATCGAT
>CAYRZM010000079.1:0-2068 GCA_964428685.1 uncultured Devosia sp.
TCGCCGCCGCCGCCCTCAACGCCATCGCCCGCGGGCTCGACCGATGACCCACTGGCTCGACGTCTTCGGCACCGGCGAAGGCGAGCTGCCCGCCCTGCCGCATGCCAACACCATCCTCGGCGCCACCCGCCTCATCGAGCGCCTGAAGTCGGCACCGCCCCCCTCCCCCTTGCGGGGAGGGGCTGGGGGTGGGGGCCCGCCCCACGCGCGGCTCGAGCCCTGGCACTCTCCCACCCTCGACGCCATGCTCGCGCAGATCATGGCCCATCGCGGCACGCCCACCGTCGTCCTCGCCTCCGGCGATCCCATGTGGTTCGGCATCGGTGCCACCCTTGCGCGCCATCTGCCGCACGACGAGTTCCGCGTCCATCCCGCGCCCTCCTCGTTCCAGCTCGCGGCGGCTGAGATGCGCTGGCCGCTGCAGCACGTGACCACGCTCTCGCTCCACGGCCGGCCGGCCGAGCTGATCCATCCGCACGTCACCCCCGGCCACCGCATCCTCGCCCTGACCACCGACGCACAAACCGCCCCCCACGTCGCGCGCCTCCTCGTCGAGCGCGGCTACGGCCGCTCGGTGCTGACCGTGCTCGAACATCTCGGCGGCCCCCAGCAGCGCGCGCAGTCGGCGCAGGCCGAAGGCTTTGCGCTCGATCTCGGCGACTTCTACGTCCTCGCCGTCGATTGCGCCGCCCATCCCGGCGCGCCGTTGCTCGCGTCCGTCCCCGGCCTCCCCGACGAGATCTTCGCCAACGACGGCCAGCTCACCAAGCGCGAGGTCCGCGCGGCCACCCTCGCGCGGCTCGCGCCCTATCCCGGCGCGCTGCTGTGGGATGTCGGCGCCGGCTGCGGCAGCATCGCGGTCGAATGGATGCGCGCCGCCCGCGATGCCGCCGCCATCGCCTTCGAGCGCGAGGGCGAGCGCCTGCAGATGATCGCCGTCAATGCCGACCGCCTCGGCGTCCCCGGCATCACCATCGTCCCCGGCAGCGCCCCCGACACGCTCATCGGCCAGCCGACCCCTGACGCCATCTTCCTCGGCGGCGGCGTTGCCGATGAAACGCTGTTCCACGCCTGCTGGTCCGCCCTGCGGCGCGGCGGCCGCCTCGTCGCCAATGCCGTCACCCTCGATGGCGAGCAGGCGCTCCTCGCCCACCAGTCTCGCCTTGGCGGCGAGCTCGTCCGCATCGACATCGCCGCCCTCCACACCATCGGCGGGCACCGCGCGCTAAAACCCCGCATGCCCGTGACGCAGTGGGCGGTGAGCAAGCCATGAGCGGCCGGGTCTATCTCGTGGGCGTCGGCCCCGGTGATCCCGAGCTCCTGACGCTGATGGCGGTGCGCGTCCTCGGCACGGTGCAGGTCGTCGCCTATCCTTCGACCGGCGAGGACGCCGCCTTCGCCCGCGAGATCGCCGCAAGGTTCATTCCCGAAGCCGCAGTGCTTTTGCCCATCCCCATCCCCATGACGCTCGAGCGCGGGCCGGCGCAATCGGCCTACGATGCCGCGGCGGGCCTCATCCTCGAGCACCTGCGCGCCGGCCGCGATGTCGCCTGGCTCTGCGAGGGCGATCCGCTGTTCTACGGCTCGGCCATGTATATGCTCGGCCGCGTCGCCGCCCATGCGCCGGTCGACGTGGTCCCCGGCGTCACCTCGCTCACCGCCGCCGCCGGCGCCATCCGCCGCCCGCTCGCCGCTCGCAACGAGATCCTCAAGGTCCTGCCCGCGCCGCTGCCCGACGAGGCGCTGCGCCCCGAGCTCGAGGCGGCCGATGCCGCCGCCATCATCAAAGTCGGCCGCCACTTCGACCGCATCCGCGCGCTCCTCGACGACACCGGCCACGCCGCCGGCGCCGTCGTCGTCGAGCACGCCACCACCATCCGCCAGCGCATCACCCCGCTCCGCGAATTCCGCCATGGCGAGCGCCCGTATTTTTCGACCATCCTCTGCTATCGCGGCGCCGAGGCCTGGGCATGAGGCCGGCGATCGTCACCTTCGCCGCGGCCGGGGCCGAGCTGGCGCAAAAGCTCGCCGTCCCGCTCGAGGGCGAAGTCTTCGCCTGCGGCTTCAA
>CAYRZM010000080.1:0-18337 GCA_964428685.1 uncultured Devosia sp.
GCCGAAGCCGCTCAGGTAGGTGATCTCTTCGTGCTTTTCGCGCGCCATGTCGGCGCGGGTCAGCACCAGCGCGGTGGCGATGCCGCCGGGATACCACACGGCGCAGTCGAGCAGGTGCAGCGGCGAGGCGATCATGCGGGAATTGACCACGTCCTCGACGGTGATCGGCCCTTTGGCGCGCATGGCGGCATTGGGATGGTCAAGCGCCCAGCGGCGGTTCTCGACGGCGCTGCGCGCGCACATTTCCGACGTCACGCCGTATTCATGCATGTAGCGCATCGCGAACTGCGCATAGAGCGAGGGCGTCGTGCTGCCATAGGGCGCCTCGAACTGGAGGTCGCCTTCCCAGGAGGCGTTGGAGCCGACCTGGTCCATCCAGAGCCCACTCGCTTCGTTGGTCACCACCAGCGCGTAGTCGATGACGCCGGCGTCGAGCGCCATCGCCGCGACCTGGAGGCCGCCGAGCGCACCGGCGCCGTGCGCCGTCATCTCGCTGTTGATGGTCGGGCCGATCTTGAGCTCGTTCATCAGCGACTGGTTGTATTGGAGCACCATGTAGGATTGCGGGGTGCGGCCGGTCAGCAGCGCGCCCACCTGCGCGCGCGTGATGCCGGCCTTGCGCATCGCCTCGGTCGCCGCCGCGGCACCGAGCTGCAGCGGCGTCTTGGGGGCGCCGTCGGATTTGAATGCCAGCGCCCGCCCGATGCCGACAATGGCAATCTTCGAGCCGATCTCAGTCCGCATGCTGACCCACGCCCATCCCTGTCGGCAGCCGCAAAAGCTGCGCGCCGGCTTCTGCCGGTCTGTCTTCCTCCACCGCCCGATCCACTGCGTGTTTTCGGTTAGCGGAAATTCTTCCAATATCCGGAGAATTGGATATGGGGCTCATTTTGTCAACCGCTCCGTGGGGGGTTTCATGCGGCGATCCGGTAGCGCTGGAGGAGGTCGCCGGTGACGGAGACGCCGAGCCCCGGCTCTGGGCTGAGCTCGAGTGCACCATCACGCGGCAGGAGGCCGGACGGGGACGTCTCGAGCCGGCAGTCATACCACTCGCAGGCGAGGCCGAACGCCGCGCAGAAATGCCCCGTGGCCGCAAGGCCGGGACCGAAATAGGCGGAGTGCGGAGCGAGCCCGACGCCGCGCGCCTGCGCGATGTGGCGGGCCGCCAGGAGGCCGCTGAGGCCGCCGAGCTTGGCGGCGCTCGGCTGGAGGTAGCGCACACGCCCGCGCGCCGCGAGGCCGTCGAGGGCGCTGAGGGAGCCGGCGTTCTCGCCGCCCGCAAGCGGCGTTCGCGTCGCCGCGGCGATGCGGGCAAAGGTGTCGGCGTCCGTCGGCCACGCCGGTTCCTCGATCCAGTCGAGGCCAAGCGGCTCGAGCTGCCGCGCGCTGGCCAGTGCCGTCTCCAAAGACCAGCGGCAATTGACGTCGAGCGACAGTCGCACATCGCCGCCGACCGCCGCGCGCGCGGCTTCGACCGCAGCGACCTCGGCTTCGTGGAGCTTGACCGCGCGGTGGCCGCGCGTCACTGCATCGGCGGCCGCCGCGGCCACCACATCCGCGTCGCCATAGCGCAGCAGGCTGGCATAGGCGGGGACCGTGCCCGCGCTGCTCTCGGCGATCAGCTTGTGAACCGGCGTTCCAGCGCGCTGGCCGCGCAGATCCCAGAGGGCGATGTCGAGGCCTGCAAGCGCAAAGCCGACCGGGCCGTTGAGCCCGTAGGTGAACAAGGCGCGCCGCAGCGTCTCGCCGGTCGCGGCGATGTCGGCAGTATCGGCCCCCACCGCCAACGGCGCCACCAGCGTGTCGAACGCCGCCTTGGTGGCGGCGCAGGCGCGGTGGCCGAAGGCCTCGCCCCAGCCGGTGAGGCCGTCGGCGGCTACCACCCGGATCAGCACCAGCTCGATGATCGGCCATTGCGCCGGGCCGCGCGGCGGCGGGCCGCCATAGACCGACGGGATGCCCAGATGAAACGCCTCGGCGGCCGCGATCCGGTCGGCCGGCGCGGCGTCGCGCTCGCTCACCCCGCCACCATCTGCGCGGCGATCTTTTCGGCCACCATCATGGTGGGGAAGTTGGTGTTGGCGCAGGGGATCACGGGCATGATCGAGGCATCGATCACCCGCAGGCCCTCGACGCCGTAGACGCGGCCCTCTTCGTCCACCACCGCGCGGCGGTCGTCGGACGCGCCCATGCGGTTCGACGAGGTCGCGTGCCACACGCCGGTCGCCGCCTCGCGCACGAAGGCTTCGCCGGTCGCCTGGTCGTTGAGGACGCCGGCCATCGTGTATTTTTCGAGCATCAGATTGTCGATCGCCCACTGCCGCAGGGCCGGCGGCCCGTCGAGCACGCGCGCCAGCACGCCGGTCAGCGCGGCGTTGGTGCGGGTGATCGAGAAGTACTTCTTCACCCGGTCGCTGTAGTAGGCCGGGAACGGCGCGCCGGTGATGGCCTTGAGCGGCGCGAGCTGGTGCAGCGCCGCCGCCTTCTTGACGCCGGTCAGGAGGCGCGTCACGTCGCGGTAGTCCGACAGCAGGTTGAAGTCGACCCGCGGCTCGCGGGTGGCATCGGGGCCGTAGAGCCGCACCTCGCCGTTCTCGGAGAACGGCTTGTTGATGAAGGTGAGGAACGAGCCGAGCTGCCGCCCCACCTCGTGCCAGGTGCTCTTGCTCAGCACCGCCATGAACATGTCGCCCTGCGGCGCGCCGTCGGTCTCGGACGACCAGCGGAGGCCCAGAACGGAATGCCGTTTCATCCGCCGATCGAGCCGCGCTTGGGGGACCATATAGGCCGCGACGATCACCGCGGCGTGGTCCATCAGTCCCTTGCCGACGCCGGGTCGGTCGGCCCGCACGTCGATGCCGAGCGCCTTGAGCTCGCCCGCCGGGCCGATGCCGGCGCGCAGCAGGTGCGCCGGCGAGTGGATGGCGCCGGAGGAGAGAATCACCTCCCTGCCGCGGAACTCCTGCGGCCGGCCGTCGACCGTGGCCTTCACCCCGACGCAGCGATTGTCCTCGAACATGAGCTCGGTGACGCGCGTTTTGGTGGCGATGGTGAGGTTGGGCCGCGCGCGTGTCGCGCCGTCGAGATAGGCGATCGCCGCCGAGACGCGGCGGTCGTAGGCGTTGGACATGGTGATGGGGAAGTAGCCGTCGCGGAACTCGCCGTTCTGGTCGGGCAGGTAGTCGTAGCCGGCGAGCCCGAAGGCTTCGCCGGCCGCCCTGGCGTGCCCGCACCACTGCGCGGGCATCACCCGCGTCACCGGAATGCGGCCATCCTTGCCGTGATACGGCCCGTCCATATCGTGGTCGTGCTCGAGCTTTTTGAAGAAGGGCAGAACGCTGTCCCAGTTCCAGCCGCGGGCGCCGCGCCGCTCCCACTCGTCGTAGTCGTTGGGCGAGCCGCGGTTGGCGAGCTGGCCGTTGATCGAGGAGCCGCCGCCGAGTACGCGCGCCTGCTCGTAGCGGCGGAGCGGCGGGGTCTTGCCCGGATCCTGGTTGTGCGAGGTGGCCTCGGTGGTGACCTTGAGGTCGGTCCAGAGGAACCGCGGGTTGAGATAGGCGCGCACCCAGTAGGCGTCGGCGATCTCGTCGGGCACCATGCCGGGCGGGGTGTCCTCGCCCGCCTCCAGCAGCAGCACCTGGTTGGACGATTTGGCCGAGAGCCGGTTGGCCAGCACGCAGCCCGCCGAGCCGCCGCCCACGATGATGTAGTCGTACATTGGTCCCCCCGAGGCCGAAGCGGGCGGAGGCTTCTTTGCGTCCCCGCGCCCGCGCCTCAGTTCAGCGTGTCAGGCCAGCTTGACGTAGACCGACTTGGTCTGGAGATACGCCTCGAGCGCCTCGCGGCCGGACTCGCGGCCGTAGCCGCTCATCTTGTAGCCGCCGAACGGCATCTGCACGTCCATGGCGCCGTAGTTGTTGATCCAGACGTTGCCGGCGCGGATGGCGCGGGCCATCTTGTGGGCCTTGCTGACATCGCGCGTCCACACCCCGCTGCCGAGCCCGAACATGGTCGAGTTGGCGCGCTTGACGAGGTCGTCCATGTCGTCGAACGGGAAGGCCGAGAGCACCGGCCCGAAGATTTCCTCCTGGGCGATGCGCATGGTGTCCTTGACGTCGGCGAACACCGTCGGGCTCACGAAGTAGCCGTTGCCGTAGCCTTCGCCGGTGAGGCGCTGCGCGCCCGACAGCGCCCGGGCGCCCTCGTTGCGGCCGAGCTCGAAATAGCCGGTGACGCGCTCGAGCTGGGCGGTCGACACGAGCGGGCCGATCTGCGTGTTGGGATCGAGCGGCTGGCCGACACGGAGCTTCTTGCTGAAATCGGCGACGCGTTCGACGAACTCGTCATAGATCTTGCGCTCGACGAAGAGCCGCGTGCCGGCCGAGCAGACCTGCCCGGAATTGATGAAGACGCCCATGCCGGCGCCCGGGACCGCGAGGTCGAGATCGGCATCGGCGAAGACGATGTCGGGCGACTTGCCGCCGAGCTCGAGGGTCAGGCGCTTGAGATTGCCGGCGGACGCCTGGACGATCTTCTGGCCGGTGAGATGCGAGCCGGTGAAGGCCAGCTTGTCGACGTCCATGTGTCCCGAGAGCGCGGCGCCCGCGGTTTCGCCGGGGCCGGTCACGATGTTGACGACGCCCGCCGGAATGCCCGCCGCGAGGCAGAGCTCGCCGAGCCGCAGCACCGAGAGCGAGGCCTCTTCCGCCGGCTTCAGCACGATGGTGCAGCCGGTCGCGACCGCGGGGCCGATCTTCCAGATCGCGGCGCTCAGCGGCGCGTTCCACGGGATGATCGCGCCGACGACGCCGATCGGCTCCTTGAGCGTGTAGGTGAAGAATTCGCCGGGCAGCGAGTTCTCGTTGGTGTCGCCATGCATCGACATGATGAGGCTGGCGAAGTGGCGGATGAGCCCGACGTTGCGGTTCTTGCGCCCGCCGGTGAAGCTGATCGGCGCGCCCATGTCGAGCGAGTCGAGCACGGCGATGTCGGGAAAATCCTTTTCGACCAGATCGGCGAGCCTGAGCAGCATCGCCTGCCGCTCGAACGGGGTGGTCTTGCGCCAGGGGCCATCGAAGGCGCGCCGCGCCGCGGCGACCGCCAGCTCGATGTCGGCCGCGCCGCCCTCGGCGATCTGCGCGAGCTCGGCGCCATCGATCGGGCTGATGCTCGGGAACGTCTTGCCGCTCTTGGCCGGAACCCACTTGCCGTCGATCAGCAGCTGTTTGGGTTTGCCGTCGAGAAACGGATGCGACGGACGGCGCGTGATGTTGGCAGCAACGTTCATGATGAAATCCCTCGAAGGCTCCGGCCGCGCGCGGGTTCGTGGCTCCAAAAGAGCGGCCCGCCGTCGGGTGAGGTCGAAACCGTATCCAACGCGGCGATTGTCGGCAAGCGAAAACTCCTCCGCATAGCGGAAACGCGGACGCCGTGTCGGCCCGAGCGCTGGACGCGCGCTGCCCCCTCTGGCATCTACCGTATGTCGGAAGTATTTTCGGCAAACGGAACCGATCGGCGTCGCCCGCGCGACACCGATCCCATGTCGGCTCGGCAGGCACAAGATGAAGCTCACGGGTGTGGAGACACTGCAGGCCGACGCGGGCTGGCGGAATGCCTGTTTCCTCAAGCTCACGACCGACGCGGGGCTGGTGGGCTGGTCCGAATATGGCGAGCATTTCGGGACGGCCGGGATCACCGGCGTCATCGAGGCGCTCGGCGCGCGTGTCGTCGGCATGGACCCGCTCGCGATCGAGCGCATCGCCGCCTTCCTCCGCGCGCGGACCATCCAGGCCGGCGGCGGCATCAACCAGAACGCCATCGCCGCGATCGTCAACGCGCTCTTCGACATCAAGGGCAAGGCGCTCGGCGTGCCGGTCAGCGCGCTGCTCGGTGGCGCGCTGCGCGAGCGCGTGCCCGTCTACTGGTCGCATTTCGGCACCTATCGCGTCCGCAACGCCGCGCATCTCGGCGTGCCGCCGCTCAAGAGCTCCGCGGACTGGACGGCGCTCGGCGAGCTGGCGCGGAGCCGCGGTTACAAGGGGATCAAGACCGGCCTCGTCGCCGAGACCGCAGATGGCTTTGCCAATGTCGGGCCGGGCTTTGCCTATACGCCCGGCTGGCCCGAGCTCAACCTCGACCGAAAGCTGCTCGGCACGCTCGACCGCCAGCTCGATGCCATCCGCAAAGGCAGCGGGCCGGACATGGAGCTGATGCTCGACGTCAATTTCCACTTCAAGACCGAGGGCTATCTAGAGCTGGTCCGGTCGCTCAATGGGCACGCGCTGGCCTGGCTCGAGCTCGACAGCTATTCCCCGCAGGCGCTTTCGCGCATCCGCGCGGCCGCGGGCTTTCCCATCGCTTCGCTCGAAGCCCTTTACGGCCGCCCCGGGCTCAAGCCTTTTCTCGACGCCGGCGCGGTCGATGTCGCGATCATCGACCTCATGTGGAACGGCTATCTCGAGGCGCTGAAGATGGCGGCGCTCGCCGAGACCCATGAGGTCAACGTCTCGACGCACAATTATTGCGCCGGCGGCCTCAGCGATCTCATCAGCGCGCAGTTTGCAGCGGCGGTGCCGAACCTGCGCTACGTCGAATACGACGCCGAGGACGTGCCGTGGAAATCCGAGTTCCTCACCGCGCCCGTAACGGTGAAGGACGGCGAGATGGTGGTCCCGCAGGCACCGGGCTGGGGCGCCGAGGTCAACGAGAAGTTCGTGCGTGCGCATCCGCCGAAGTAGCGGACGGCGCGGCAAAGAGGAGGAGCAGGAGTCGCCATGACTGAGTCGAACGGCATTCCAAGCGACGACAATGAATTCATCCAGTCCCTGGCCAAGGGACTGGCGGTGATCGAATCGTTCGGCGAGAAGGACTCGTCGATGACGCTCAGCGAAGTGGCACGCAAGACGCATCTGACGCCGGGCTCGGCGCGCCGGGTGCTGCGCACGCTGCAGCAGCTCGGCTACGCGGCCGCGGACGGCAACCGCTTCCGGCTGATGCCTCGGGTGCTGCAGCTCGGCTTCTCGTATCTGTCGTCCCTGCCCTTTGCGAGCCTTGCGCAGCCGAGCCTGGGCGAGCTCACCGGGCAGGTCGACGGCAGCTGCTCGATCTCGGTGCTCGACGGCACCGACGTCGTCTATGTGGCGCGAGCGACCGCCAAGCAGCTCAGCCGCGACTACATGTCGGTCGGCACCCGCTATCCGGCGCATGCCACCTCCCCCGGCAAGCTGCTGCTCTCGGCGCTGACCGACCGCGACGTGACGGCGCGCTACAAGAACCGTGCGCCCGAGGCGCTCACCCCACGCACCATCGTCTCGATGAGCCGGCTGCTCGAAGAACTCGCGACCGTGCGCAGGCAGGGCTGGGCGACGAACGATCAGGAGACGATGATGGGGCATCGCTCCATCGCCGTGCCGCTCCATTCGGGCGGACAGATCTTTGCCGCGCTCGGGGTCGGCTGCGACGTGGCGCGGGTCAGCATGGACCTCATGGTCAACGACTACCTGCCCAAGCTCCGCAACGCCGCGACCTCGATCGAGCGGTTGATGGCGATCCACGAGCAATCGAGCAAGTCGACGCCCTACGCCCGGGCCTGACAGTGGCCGCCTTGCCGAACGATGGTTTCGTGTTTCCCGGCATGCGCTCGCGCGTGCTGTTCGGCGCCGGGCGTGTCGCCGAGACGCGCGTCGAGATCGAGCGGCTCGGCCGGAGCCGCGTGCTCGTGCTCTCGACCGCCGGGCAGAAGACGAAAGCCGAAACCCTGGCGCGTGACCTCGGTGCCCTCGCCGTCGGCGTCTTCGCGGAAGCGACGATGCACACGCCGATCGAGGTCACCGAGCGCGCGGTGGCGGCCTATGCCGCGGCGCGCGCGGATTGCGTGGTCGCCATCGGCGGCGGCTCGACCACCGGGCTCGGCAAGGCCATTGCGCTCCGCACCGGCGCCGACCAGGTGGTGATCCCCACGACCTATGCCGGTTCGGAGATGACCGATGTTCTCGGCGAGACCCGCGCCGGCGAAAAGACCACGCGCCGCGATGCCGCGATCCTTCCCGAAACGGTGATCTACGACGTCGAGCTGACGCTCGGACTGCCGGTCGCGATTTCCGTCACCTCCGGCCTCAACGCGCTCGCGCATGCCATCGAGGGCCTTTACGCCCCCGACTGCAATCCGATGATCACGCTGATGGCGAGTGAGGCGATCGTGTGTTTGGCGCGCGCCCTCCCCGACATCGTCGGCGATCCCGCCGATCGCGCCGCGCGGACAACGGCGCTGCGCGGCGCGTGGTTGTGCGGGGCCGTGCTCGGCGGCTCGTCGATGTCGCTCCACCACAAACTCTGCCACGTGCTCGGCGGCAGCTTCGGTCTGCCGCATGCCGAAACCCACGCCGTGATGCTGCCGCACACAGCCGGCTTCAATGCGCCCGCGGCCGCCGAAAAGCTCGCGCCAGCGCACACCGTTTTTGGAAATTCGCTAGGCGCCGGGTTGTACGATTTTGCCGCCAGACTGGGGGCGCCGTCGTCGCTGCAAGTCCTCGGCCTCGCCGAATCCGACCTCGACCGTGCGGCCGACCTCGCGGTCAAATCCCCCTACGCCAACCCGCGTCCGTTCGATCGCACCGACATCCGCGCGCTGCTGCAGGAGGCCTGGGAGGGCCGGCGGCCGGGGGTTTGAGGCTTCCGCCCGTGGTCCGCGGCGCTCGCTTGACAAGCGCCCCCGTTCGCGACATGGTTCCGCTTACCGGAATGCTCTCCGCATTCCGGAAGATGCCGACAAGGCGCGACGGGACAGGGGAGGCTGCCGGCCGGCGCGAAAGCCGCCGCCGGGGACGGATGACCGCAATGCAGGAGGTCATGCTGATCGCCGGACGGGCCACGCGCGCGAGCGCGGGGGCGTAGCCGTGGTCGCGCAGCTCGTCCGCTTCTTCTGGCGCTACCCCGTCATCGTGCTGATGATCGTGCTGCTCTGCGCCGCCGCCATCATCACGCCCGCGATCCTCAGCGTCGGCAATATCCTATTGATGCTACGACAGTATTCGGCGCTCGGCATCATGGCGATCGGAGTGACCTTCGTGGTGCTCTGCGGCCGGCTGGACGTGTCGATCGGCTCGCTGGCCTCGCTGATGGTGGTGACCTCGATCACCCTCCACGATCTCTACGGGCCCAATGTCTCGGTGCTGATCGCGCTCGGCGCGGCGCTCCTGGTCGGGGCCGTCAACGGTTACCTCGTCGCCTATCTGCGGCTGAGCTCGCTGGTGACCACTCTTGGCATGTTCGCCGGACTTCAAGGTGTCGCAAACGTCATTGGAATCAACGGCAATCAGGTGGTCGCGCAGCCCAACCAATCCTGGCTGAGCTTCATCGGCCGCGGCTTCGTCCTTGGGATTCCGTTCCCGGTGTGGATGTTCGCGGCGGTGGCGGGCATCTCGTCGTGGGTCATGGCACGGACCAATTTCGGCCGCGCCATCCGCGCCGTGGGCGGCAACGAGAGGGCGAGCATTTATTCGTCGATCGACGCGCGGGCTATCATCTTCTGGAGCTTCATGATTTCGGCTTTTTGCGTCTGGCTGGGGGGCATGATCATGGCCTCTCGGACGATGCAGGCGCAGGCTGACAGCGGCACCGGGATGGAGATCGCGGCGCTGTCGGCGATCTTCCTTGGCGGCACCAGCCTTGGCGGCGGCGTGGGCGGCATGGGGCGGACGGTGATCGGCGTCATCGTTCTGGCCTGCGTTTCGAACTCGCTGATCCTGATCGGCGCCCCGATCCAGGCGCAATGGCTCGCGAGCGGCTCGATCATCATCCTCGCGGTCTGGCTCGACAGCCTGTCGCGGCGGCGGAGGCTGCTCGCATGAGCGACAGCCAGGTCGTGAACGCGAGTGCGGCGTCGCCGTTCGATCCGCGGCGGATCGGCGCCGGTATCTGGCGGGCGACGAGCCGCTCGGCGGCGTGGCCGCTGCTGGTGATCCTCTGCGTCTTCTTCGGCGTGCAGAACCAGGGCTTCCTCGACCCCATCAACATCAACATCATCTTCGGCCAGACGGTGCTGATCGGCGTGCTCGCCGTCGGGCTGACCCCGCTCGCCATTTCGGGGAACGTCGACCTCTCGGTCGGCGCCATCGCCGCAATCTCCTCGGTGGTCGCCGTGCTGGTGCAGGCGCAGTTCGGGCTCATCCCCTCGATGGTCGCGGCGCTCGTCGTGGCCATGGCGATCGGGGTGATCAACGGGCTCATCGTCGAACGGCTGGCGCTGCCTTCGATCATCGTGCCGCTGGCCATGGGAACCGCGCTCCATGGCCTCGCCTTCATGATCTTCGGCTCCAACACCCTCCTCGACAAGACCTTCGTCTATTCGGGCTTCGGCACGATCCAGATCTTCGGCGTCAATCTCGCGGTCATCGTCTTCCTCGTGATCGCCGTGCTGATCGCGGCGATGCTGCGCTTCACGGTACAGGGGGTGAACACGTTCGCCATCGGCGGCCACCGCCAGGCGGCGCTGGATGCGGGCATCAATGTGGAGCGCGGCGTGCTCATCAATTTCGCGCTCTCGGGCTTCACGGCGGGGGTCTGCGGCATCCTCCTGGTCATCAGCCTCGGTGCCGGATCGGCGACGCTCGCCAAGGACTACGAGCTCTGGGCCATCATCTCGGTGGTGCTCGGCGGCACGCGGCTGCTCGGCGGCGCCGGCACCATCTCGGGGACGATCGCGGCCGCGTTGTCGCTGACGGTGCTGCGCAACGGCATGAACCTCATGGATATCGATGCGCGCTGGTTCCTGATCGCGCTCGGGGCCTCGCTCATCCTGGCCCTCATCCTCGACCGGCTGCGATCGGGAGAACCGGAGCGGGCCGAGTAGAATGCTTTTCGACCAACTCCGCTGCAGACGACCGGTGCCTGCAGCGGACAATCACTTCGATCCGGTCAACAGGGAGGACGGGACTAAATGAAGCTCTTCAAATATCTCGCAATGGCCGTCGTGGCCGGTGCGATCGCACTGCCCGGCATCGCTGCCGCGCAGGATACGTCGTGGCTGGGCGGCACGCCCAAGAAGCCGCTCAACCAGCTGACCATCGGTTTCTCGTTCCGTGGCGGCGGCGGCGGCAACCTCTACGTCACGCAGTATGTCGACAAGCTCAAGGAGATCGCCAAGACCTACGGCATCACCGTGGACATCGTCGATGCCGAGGACGACCCGGGCCGCCAGAGCCAGCAGATGCCCGAGCTGATCGCCAAGCACCCCGACGCCATCGTGGTGTGGGCGCTCAATGCCGCCGGCATCGTCCCGGCCATCAAGCAGGCGCATGACGCGGGCATTCCGGTGGTGACGATCGTTGCCGACATCGATCCGAGCGGCAAGGACTTCGTGACTGCCCATGCCGGCCCGAACGACACGCTGCAGGGCACCCAGGCCGCGCAGGCGCTCGTCGATGCGCTCGGCGGCAAGGGCAACGTGGTGATGCTGCGCGGCCCGACCGGCTTTGGTCCTGCCGACCAGCGCGCCCAGGCGTTCATGGACGTCGCGGCGAAGTATCCGGGCATCAAACTGCTCGATGCGCAGGACTCCAACTGGTCGGTCGACAAGGGCCAGTCGCTGATGGAGAACGAGATCACCCGCTTCGGCAAGCAGATCGACGGCGTGCTTTCGTCGGACGGCTACACCGGCACGGGCGCCTATCTCGCGGTCGATGCCGCGGTGAAGGCCGGCACGCTCGACGCGGATCACATCAAGTTCTCCGATCCCAACGGCGTGGCGACGACCTACGACCTCGTCAAGCAGGGCAAGTACGCGGCCACCGTGCTGCAGCTGCCGCAGGACGACGCCGAGTTCTCGTTCAAGATCGCGATCCAGGTGGCCGAAGGCATCACGGTGCCGCGCTACAGCTACCTGCCGACCCCGGTTGCGACGCCGCAGAACGTCGACCAGTATCCTCGCCCCGGACTGTGATGGACGCGACGAAAATCAATACGGATGGCGCGGCACCTGCCGCGCCATCTCCCATTCTCAGCGTCCACGGGATCAGCAAGTCGTTCCCGGGCGTAAAGGCGTTGCGCGCCGTGGATTTCGACGTCTATCCCGGCGAAGTCCACGCGCTCTGCGGCGAGAACGGCGCGGGCAAGTCGACGCTCATGCGCATCCTCGCCGGCGACTACCAGGCCGATGACGGCCGGATCCTTTTCCACGGCGCGCCGGCGACGTTCCGCAACACGCGCGAGGCGCGCAAGCAGGGCATTCTCCTGATCCATCAGGAGATCTCGCTCGTCCCCGAAATGTCGGTGGCCGAGAACATCTTTCTGGGTGCGCTGCCGCGCAACGGGCTGGGCTTCGTGAAGCGCCGCGCGATGAACCAGCGGGTCCGCGAAATCCTCGATGCGGCGGGCGGCGAGTTCAAGAAGCTCGATCCCAACGCCAAAGTTTCGGGCCTGACCTTCGCCTTCCAGCAGATGGTCGAGATCGCGCGCGCGTCGGCGTTCAAGAGCTCGGTCGTGATCTTCGACGAGCCAACGGCATCCCTCACCCTCACCGAGGCGCAGTCGCTCTTTGCCACCATAGCCGAACTCAAGGCGCGCGGCGTCGCGGTGGTCTACATCTCGCACAAGATGAGCGAGGTGTTCGCGCTGGCCGACCGCATCACGGTGCTCCGCGACGGGGAAATGCGCGGCACGCTGCGCCGGAGCCAGACAAACGAGCAGGACATCACCCGGCTGATGATCGGCCGCGACATCGAGCCGCCGAAGCCGCGCGTCGTCAGCGCCGGCAGCGAAACACTCCTCAGCCTCAAGGACATGCACGTCCCGGATTTCGTGCGCGGGGTGAGCCTCTCGGTGCGCCGGGGCGAAGTGCTGGGCCTTTATGGGCTGATCGGGGCGGGACGCACGGAGCTGATGGAGTCCGTCTTCGGCGTCCGCCGCCGCAGTGCCGGGCAAGTCTTCTGGAAGGACCGGGAAGTCGCCATCCGCTCACCGCGCGACGCGGTGGAGCTTGGCATGGGACTCGTGCCCGAGGACCGCAAGGGCAAGGGCCTCGTGCTCTCGCTCAGCGTCATCGAGAACCTCACCATGGCGCTGATGCGTCGCGCCGGCCTGTTCCGCCTGCAGGACCGGCGGCGCGAGACCAGCGTCTACGAAGATTTCCGCAACCGGCTCGACATCCGGGCGGCGAGCGCCGCCACCTCGGTCAACACGCTTTCGGGCGGCAACCAGCAGAAGATCGCGCTCGCCAAATGGCTGGCGATGAATCCCTCGCTGCTGGTGCTGGACGAGCCGACACGCGGCATCGACGTGGGCGCCAAGTCGGAGATCCACGGTCTCGTCTCGCGGCTTGCCGAACAGGGCGTCGCGATCATCTTGATCTCGTCGGAATTGCCGGAAATCCTGTCGCTATCGAGCCGCATCCTGACCTTCAGCAGCGGGCGGGTGACGGGGGAGTTCGACGGGCCGACGGCGACCGAGGAGCTGGTGCTGTCGGCGGTGGTGGGTTCGGGAGCCTGAGCTCCGAAGGCGGCGATGAACGCCGCCGATCGATTGGGAGGACGGGATGGACAAGCCGATCGCGGCGCGCCGAGGCGCACGGCTCGCCAGCTACGAAGAGGCGGCAGAGCGGGCCATCGCCGAGGGTCGCATTCCCGGCGCCGTGGCGATGGTCGGCAATGCCGACAGCGTGCTCCATGCCTCCGCCTTCGGCCCCTCCAACCGCCCAGACGGGCGGCCGCACACGCTCGACGACGTGTTCATGATCGCCTCGATGACCAAGGCGGTGACCAGCGTCGCCGGGGCCCAGATGCTCGAACAGGGCCGGCTCGCGCTCGACCAGCCGGTCGAGGAGCTGCTGCCCGACATCAAGCGCATTCCGGTGCTCACCGGCTGGACGGCGAACGGCGAGCCGATCCTGCGGGCACCGAAGACCAAGCCGACGTTCCGCCACCTCTTCACCCACACCTCGGGGCATTCGTCCGACGTGTGGAATGCCGATACACTGCGCTATCTTGTCGACATGAAAATGCCCGGCACGCCGACCTGCAAGAAGGCCGCGTTCGACCTGCCGCTGGTGTTCGACCCGGGCGACCACTGGGAATACTCGATCGCCACCGACTGGCTCGGGATGACGGTCGAAGCCCTGTCGGGCATGCGGCTCGAGGAATATTTCCAAGAGCACATCTTCGGCCCGCTCGGGATGGAGTGGACCCGCTTCATCATCTCGCCGAAGATGCGCGAGGAGCTCGTGCCGGTGCGCGGCAAGCGCGCGGAGGGCGGGTTCAACGTCCTCGATTTCGAGATTTCGCAGACGCCCGAGCAGTATATGGGCGGGGCGGGGCTTTATGCCTCGGCCGGCGACTACCTCAAGTTCCTGCAGATGTTCCTCAACGGCGGCATCGGGCCGAACGGCCGGGTGTTGAAGCCCGAGACGGTGGCGCGGATGTTCCGCAACCACATCGGCGACATCGAGATCCCGGTGATGAAGACGGTGCTTCCGGCGCTCAGCGTCGACGTGCACCTCTTGCCGGGACAGCGCAAGAAGTGGAGCCTCATGGGGCTCACCAATCTCGACGACATTCCCGGCCGCCGGCGGGCGGGCAGCCAGTTCTGGGGTGGCCTGGGCTGCAGCTATTTCTGGCTCGACGCAACGGCCGGCCTCGCGGGCCTCGTCATGATGTCGTATTTCCCGTTCGCCGACCAGGACGGCATGGACGTATTCGACGCGCTCGAAGCGGACAGCTACGCGACCTTCGCGCGCCAGGCCAATCGCTAGAACCTCGTTTCATCGGTAGCGACGGTAAGCGCAATATTCCTGCCTGCGGGCGGTCGCGCATCGGCTTGACAAGCCCTCCGCTTTGGCATGATAGTTCCGCTTGCCGGAATGCTCTCCGCATACCGGAAAGATGCCGAATGGCTCGACGGTCGCATTTTGCGCGACAGCACCGCCCCAAACGGGCGTCATGACATCAATCGGGAGGAGACTATGAACACTGGTCACTGGACGCGCAGCGTCGCCTTCGTGGCGCTGGCTGCGAGCGCCTCTGCCCTTGGATTTGCCGGACCCGCGGGCGCCGCGGACACCAAACCCTTCGTCTATGCGGAAGCGTTTCCATTCAGCACGATGGACCCGGCCGCCGCGGGGCTGAACCCCGACATGCTGGTCACGCAGAACACCTACGATGCGCTCACGCGCTACGACGAAGACGCGCCCGACAAGATCCTGCCGGCGCTCGCGGCCTCATGGACGCAGTCGGGCAACGACTGGACCTTCAAGCTGCGCGACGGGGTGAAATTCCACGATGGCAAGGCGCTCACCGCCGACGACGTGAAGGCCTCGATCGACCGCATGCTGAAGATGCAGCAGGGCCTGTCGTTCCTGCTCTACAACATCGCCGGCGTCGACGTGACCGACCCCGCGACCGTGGTGATCCACTGCAAGACGGCCAACCCGTGGCTGCCGGCGGACCTGACTAAGGTCGGGATCGTCAGCGCGCAGGACGTGAAGGATCACGCGGCCGGCGATGACCTCGCGGCGGGCTGGTTCAAGGACCACGAGAACGGCACCGGGGCCTACAAGGTCACCGGATCCAATCCAGGCACCGATCTCACGCTCAGCCGCAACACGGCGTGGTGGGGCACCTTCACCGACCACCCGGTCGAGACCTTCATCGACAAGTTCGTGACCGACGGCAGCCAGCGCTTCATCGGCCTCAAGGGTGGCGACTACCAGCTCGCGGCCTTCATCTCGACCGACAATGCGCTGTCGCTCGACAAGAGCCAGTTCCACCTCGCGGTGGGCAACAACCTCTGGGCCTACCCCAACCTCAACTTCGCGCCGGGCTTTGCGCCGACCGACAATCCGGACTTCCGCGCGGCGCTGGTCGATGCGTTCGACTACCAGGCGATGGTCGACTACTACAAAGGCTACGCCACGACCTCGAACGGGCCGATCCCCAAGTGGGTGCCCGGCTCGACCAGCGACAAGCTGCCGGTGATCAAGCAGGACCTCGACAAGGCCAAGGCCGAGCTCGACAAGTCCGGCGTCAAGGATGCCAAGTTCACCTGCGCCATTCCGCCGGGCTCGCCGGACTACGACTTCGTCGGGCAGGTGCTGCAGTCGGCAGCGGCGCAGATCGGCATCACGATCGACCTCAGCCAGGCCCCGATCGCGCAGATCCCCGACCTGCTCAAGCAGGGCAAGGTCAACTGCGCGGTCTACGGCGAGGCGAGCAACAGCCCCGACCCGATCCCGTTCTTCACGGCGCGGTTCCTCAAGGGGACGTATCTCAACCTCTGGAACTACGACGACGCGGACATGGTCAAGCTGATCGACACCTATAGCGGCGCGACCGATCCTGCGGTGCAGGCGGATGCGTTGCTCAAGATGTCGCAGAAGCTGGTCGACATGCACCAGGAGATCTGGACGGTGAGCCCGCAGACGGTGATGCCGATGCCCAACAGCGTGCAGGGCTATAAGGTCGATCCGTTCAACCTGATCAACGTCCGGATCGCGGCGCTGAGCTACACGCCGTAAGCGACCTGGCGGCCGGGATGAACAAGACTCTCGATGCTCTTCTCGGCCGTGCCACCGACTCCCAGGTGGTGCCGGGGCTGGTGGCGGTGGTCGCCGACGCCAGCTCCGTCCTCTACGAGGGTGCCTTCGGCGTCCGCGACACGGCGGACGGCTCGCCGGTCAGACCCGACACGATCTTCCGCATCGCCTCGATGACCAAGCTGCTGACGGCGCTCGCCGTGCTGCAGCAGGTCGAGCGCGGCAGGCTCGGACTCGATACGCCGGTGGGCGACATCCTGCCGGAGATCGACCGCCTCGAGGTGCTCGAGGGTTTTGACGGCGAGACGCCCAGGCTGCGCAAGGCCAAAGGACGGCCGACGGTGCGGCAGCTCCTCAGCCACACCTCCGGCCTCGCTTACGACATCTGGAACGCCGATCTCGAACACTACGAGCGGGTGACAAGACATCCGCGGCTGGGCACGGGGCTCAAGGCGGCACTGTTCACCGAGCCGCTGGTGTCGGACCCGGGCGCGCGCTTCAACTATGGCACCAGCATGGACTGGGCCGGCCTTGTGCTCGAGGCGGTGGCCGGGCAGCGGCTCGAGGCCTACTGGCAGGAGCATTTCTTCGGCCCGCTCGGGATGACCGATACGGTGGTGCATCTCGATCCGGCACGCCGCGCCCGGACCGCTCCGGTACATGCCCGCGACGACAAGGGCGCGTGGCAGCCGACCGGCATCAACTTCGCCGTCGACCCGGAATTCTATCCGGGCGGACACGGGCTGCACTCGACCGCGGCAGATTACCTCAAGCTGCAGCAGGCACTCCTCAACGGGGGCCGTAGCGCGGCGGGGCCGCTGCTCAAGCCCGAAACCATCGACCAGATGCTGAGCAACCAGATCGGCGCGCTCGACGTCGGCACCATCTATTCGGCCAAGCCGCTCGAGAGCCTCGACGTGCCGCTCGGGGACCGCAAATGGGGGCTCGGGCTCCTGCTCGATACCCATGACGTGCCCGGCGGCCGCCGCGCCGGAACCGCCGGCTGGGCGGGCGGCTTCAACACCTTCTTCTGGGTCGACCGCAAATCCGGCCTCACGGCGGCGCTCTACACGCAGACCATTCCGTTCTACGACGAGAAGATCATGGACCTCTATCGTCGCTTCGAACTCGCCGCCTACGCCCTCCGCTGAGGTCCTCTTTCAACTGAGTTGCCATGTTCTACGAACCCCACAAACAGAAGTCCGGCCTGCCGCATAACCCCTTCACTGCGTTCGTGACGCCCCGGCCAATCGGCTGGATCTCGACCGTCAGCAAGGACGGCATCCACAACATCGCGCCGTTCGCGCAGTTCCAGAACGTCACGTTCGAGCCGCCGACCGTGCTGTTCGTCGCCGTTGGCCTGCCCGCCAAGGACACACTGGTCAATGTCCGCGACACCGGCGAGTTCGTGTGGAACATGGCGACCTACGACCTGCGCGACAAAGTCGTGGGCTCGGCGATCACCTTCCCGCCCAAGGTCGATGAGTTCGAGGCGATCGGCATCGACTATTTGCCCTCGCGCACGGTGAAACCGCGGCGCGTTGCGGCCTCCCCGGTCAACTTCGAGTGTGTGGTGCACAAGACGATGGATTTGCCGAGCTCGATCCCAGAGGGCGCGGCGACCATCGTGGTGGCGCATGTGGTGGGTATCCACGTCCGCGACGAGTACATCACGGCCGAGGGCAACTTCGACATCCTCAAGGCCCGGCCGCTGGCGCGGCTCGGCTATCTCTCCTACACTTCGGTGACGCAGTCGTTCGAGGTCACCGCCGCGGTTCCGACCGACGGCCCGTGGCAGGCCGACATGAACCTCCGCGC
>CAYRZM010000081.1:0-15871 GCA_964428685.1 uncultured Devosia sp.
GGCCTGGCCGAGGAGGAAATCGCCGACCAGCACGCTGGCCGGGTTGCCCCAGATCATGCGCGCGGCCGGCTTGCCGCGGCGCATGTCGCTGTCGTCGACGACGTCGTCGTGGAGCAGCGTCGCATTGTGCATGAACTCGACCGCCGCTGCGTAGTTGGTCTGCGCCCCGCTGGCCTTGCCGAAGAGCTGCGCGGCGGCGACCGTCAGCATCGGCCGCAGCCGCTTGCCGCCGGCTTCGATGAGGTAGCGCGCCAGCTCGGGGACCATCTCGACATGCGAGTTGGCCCGCGACAGGATCATCGCGTTGACCTTCTCCATCTCGCCGGCGGTTGCCGCCAGCAGGCGGTCGAGCGCGCCGAGGCCCGCTTCTCCCTTTGCCGCTGCCGCCGGTGTCGCCATGCCGTCCGTCCGAAGATTGAGCGGGGCGCGCAAAACTCTATGATCGCCGCACGAGCCCGGCCCCGATGGCGATGTCCCTAGCCCACGACGCTCAAATTGTAAAACTCGGCGAGGTCACGCGCGACGCGTTCCTCGGCGGCCGGCTGACCATCGCGCAGCCGGCGAAAGGCTTTCGCGCCGGGCTCGATTCCGTCCTGCTCGGCGCCGCGGTGGGCGACGGGTCGGGAGCGCTGCTGGATCTGGGGGCAGGGGTGGGCACCGCCGCGCTGGTGGCGCTTGCGGACCGTCCGGCGCTCGCCGCGACGCTGGTCGAGTCCGATCCGGTCGCGGCGGCCCTGGCGGCGGACAATATCGCCGCCAACGGCTTTGCCGCGCGCGCCTATGTGCTGGCCCTCGATGTCACGGCGCCCGGCCGGACGCGGGCTGCGGCGGGTCTCGATGCCGACACCTATGCGCGCGTCATCGCCAATCCGCCGTTCTTCGAGGCCGGCACGGCGCCCGCAGCCCCGCGCCGCGCCGCACGGCACATGCCGGCCGAAACGCTCGACCGCTGGGTCAGGACCGCGGCGACGCATGCCGCGGCGGGCGGCGAAGTGATCTTCATCCATGTGCCGCAAAGACTGCCCGAATTGCTCGCGGCCTTTGCCGCGCGCTTCGGCGCCATCACGGTGCTGCCGCTCGCGCCGCGCGACGGCGCGCCGGCCCACCGCATCCTGCTCCGCGGCATCAAGGGCTCGCGGGCACCGCTGACGCTGCTGCCGACGCGGGCGATGCACACGCCGTCGGAACGCACATTCCGGCCCGAGTTCGAGGCCATCTTCCGGGGCCGGGACCGCCTCCACTGGTAAACGGGCGCCGGCGGCCCTAAATCATCGCGGCCCGCGAGGACGAGAGATGCGCGAAGAACCGAGAGGATTTTGGGGCTGGGTGACAAAACCCTTCCGCAGCGGCGATCCGGTGATCCCCGTCGTCCGGCTGCAGGGGGTGATCGCCGCCGACAGCCGCGCCGGCCGGCTCAACATCGCCGCGGTGGCGCCGCTGCTCAACCGCGCCTTTGCCGGACGCCCGCCGGCGGTCGCCATCGTCGTCAATTCGCCGGGCGGCTCGGCGGTGCAGTCGCGGCTCATCTCCAAGCGCATCCGCGATCTCGCCGACGAGCACGGCACCAGGGTCCTGGTGTTCGTCGAAGACGCCGCGGCATCGGGCGGCTACTTCATCGCGACCGCGGGCGACGAGATCATCGCTGATCCGTCCTCGGTGGTGGGCTCGATCGGGGTGATCTACGCCGGCTTCGGCTTTGCCGGAGCGATGGACAAGCTCGGCGTCGAGCGCCGCGTCCACACCGCCGGCCGCAACAAGTCGACCCTCGATCCGTTCCTGCCCGAAAAGCCCGAAGACGTCGAGCGCATCAAGCAGATGGAGCTCGAAGTCCATCAGGTGTTCATCGACTGGGTCAAGGCGCGCCGCGGCGGCAGGCTCGCCGCGCCCGACGACCAGCTCTTTACCGGCGAGTTCTGGAGCGGCGTTCGCGGGCTCGAGCTGGGACTGGTCGATGCGCTCGGCGACCTGCACGAAACGCTGCGCACCCGCTTTGGCGAAAAAGTCCGCGTGCGGCTGATCGCGCCCAAGCGCGGCCTGTTCCAGCTGCCCTCGATCGGGCTGGTGGCGAGCGAGCTCACGGCGGCCGTCGAGGACCGCGCCCACTGGTCGAGGCTCGGCCTGTGACGGTGATCGCGCTCCGCCTCGTCATCATCTTCCTGATCGCGGGCGCGATCTATCTCGGCATCCGCCGCATCTGGCGCGACTGGACCAGCCAGTTCCGCGCCGAGGAAAAGGCCATCCACGACCGCGACCTGCGCGAGCGCGACGCCCCCGGCGTCATCACGCTCACCCGCGACAAGGACGGCACCTTCCGTCCGCCGGACAACGACAACCGTTCGCGCTAGAGCGCGGTTTCATTCTTGATGAGCCGCAGCTGCTCGGCGGCGACCAGGTCGAAGGGCTCGAGCGAGGCTTCGCCGCGCGCGAGGATGACGGCGCCCTCGCAGGCTGAGACGAGACCGGCGGCAAGGGTGGGCGCGCGCGCCGCGGATACGCCTCCGGCCGCGAGCAGCTCGGCAAGGCGGCGCCGCCAGCGGGCAAAGACCTGCCCCGCGCGATCGCGCAGCTCCGGCGTGTCGGCGGCCACCGTGACGGCGGCCACGGCGCAGCCGGCGCCAAAATCCGACCGCGTCAGCACCTGCCGCCAGAGGGCGGTGAACGCCTGCGCCACCTGCGGAGCCGGCTGGCCCGCAAGGCGCTCGAGCACGGCCATCGCCTGTTCGCCGGCAAGCGCCACGGCTTCGAGCACGAGCTCGTCCTTGCCGCCGGGGAAGTGGTGGTAAAGCGAGCCGCGCGGCGCGCCGGAGTTTTCGAGGATCTGGCTGAACGAGGTGCCTTGCAGGCCCTTCTTGGCCAGCAGCACCACCGTGCGCTCAATCATCTTCTGCCGGATTTCTCCCGCCAACTTCGCCCTCCGGCTTGACTATGATGCTCGTCATAGTCAGACTATGACGCGCATCATAGCCGAGGAGAGCGTCCATGCCCATGATCGACATCACCGCCGCGGCGGGCACGTTCGCCGATCCGCACAAGCTGGCGATGGACGCCGCGGCGGCCGTGAAGGCGGTCGAGGGCGTGCCGGACATTCCGATGTTCCGCAAGAACACCGCGGCCTTCGTCCACGAGCTGCCGGCGAACGCGCTGGCCAATGTCGACGGCGATTCGACTTACGTGCGCGTGCAGGTGCTGACCAACGCCGGCGCTCTCGATCGCGACAAGCAGCTCAAGGTGGTCGCGCAGCTGTCCGACCTCGTCGCCGAGGCCGGAAACGACCCGGGGCTCAAGCAGCGGACCTGGGTGCTGCTCACCGAGGCCGCTCCGGGCGGCTGGGGCCTCTGGGGCCACGCCTATACCAACGAGGAACTGGTCACCGCGGCCCGCGCCGAGATCGCCAAGCTCAAGGGCTGAGAGCGCGGAAACCACCCCGCTGGCGCGCGGTTGACCCCTCGCCATGCCGCCACTAGGGTCCGCGCGCTTTCCCCGACGGACCCGACGCAATGGCCGATCTGCCCCGCAACATGGACCCCCGGACCTCGTTCCAGGGGCTGATCCTGACGCTCCAGCGGTTCTGGGCGAACCAGGGCTGCGTGATCCTGCAGCCCTACGATATGCAGATGGGCGCCGGCACCTTCCACACCGCGACGACGCTGCGGGCGCTGGGGCCAAAACCGTGGAACGCGGCCTATGTGCAGCCCAGCCGCCGGCCCAAGGACGGCCGCTACGGCGAGAACCCGAACCGGCTGCAGCACTACTATCAGTTCCAGGTGATCCTAAAACCGTCGCCCGACAACATCCAGGAACTCTACCTGCAGTCGCTCGCCGAAATCGGACTCGATTCGAGGCTCCACGACATCCGCTTCGTCGAGGACGACTGGCAGAGCCCGACGCTCGGCGCCTGGGGGCTGGGCTGGGAGTGCTGGTGCGACGGCATGGAGGTGAGCCAGTTCACCTATTTCCAGCAGGTCGCCGGCTTCGAGTGTAAGCCCGTTCCAGGCGAGATCACCTACGGCCTCGAGCGTCTCGCGATGTACGTGCAGGGCGTCGAGAACGTCTACGACCTCAACTTCAACGGCGGCGACAACGACCGCGTGACCTATGGCGACGTGTTCCTGCAGAACGAGCAGGAATTCTCGCGCTACAATTTCGAGGCCGCCGACACCGAGATGCTGTTCCGCCACTTCGCGGATGCCGAAAGCGAATGCAAATCGCTGCTCGACAAGGGGCAGGGGGCCGGGCCGAACGGCCGCCACACGCTGGCCGTGCCAGCCTACGAGCAGGTCATCAAGGCGAGCCACAATTTCAATTTGCTCGATGCGCGCGGCGCCATCTCGGTGACCGAGCGGCAGAGCTACATTCTGCGGATCCGCGAGCTGGCGAAGGCCTGCGGGGCCGCGTGGCTGGAGACCGCCGGCGGCGAAGCGGCGTGAGCAAGGCTTCGCGCAACGAGCAGCGGAAGCTGACCGCGAACTATCTCAATGGGATTGCTGTTGCCCTAATCACGGTCGGTGTGCTTGCCCCCATCATCGGGCTGCTCACCGGCACACTGACCAACCCATGGATAATCGCATTTGTCCCCCTAGGTTGTGGTATCATCAGCGTTGCCCTACATTATGGGGCGAGGCAGAGCCTGAGGGAACTTGAGGACTAGCGGGATGAACGAGTACTATCTGATCGCGCTGAGTCTTGCGGTGCCCGTGGTCGCGGGGACGATCGTCTTCATCATGGGCAACTGGCGCGACTGGCGCCACCCGCAGTCCCGCCGCTGATCCCAACCGGTGGTCGGCGGGGCGATTGCCGACGGCCAGCCACCCGAGCCATCGATGATCGCCCTCAACCACATCAACATCCACGCCGACGACCTCGAGGCCGCGCGGGACTTCCTGCTCGCGGCGCTGCCGGATCTGAGGCAGGGCTTCCGCCCGCCGTTCGATTTTCCCGGCTATTGGCTCTATCTGGGCGATCTGCCCATCATCCACATGCAGCGCCGCAATGCCGGCATGGGCGGTCGCGGCTGGATCGATCACCTCGCCTTCGCGCCGTTCGACTTCGAGGCCGAGAAGGCGCGCCTCGACGCCGGCGGCTTCACCTACACCGTCGGCGGCATTCCGGGCAGCGGCATCCGGCAGCTGTTCGTGACGGGACCCGAGGGCCTGAAGCTCGAGCTGCAGTGCCCCGAGCGGGCTTGAGCCGGCTCAGACGAGGCGGCGCCCCTTGCTCATCACGTCGTCGAGCGAGACGGCCCCGCCGCTCACCCCCTTGAGCATGACCACGCCCGGCTCGCCGAACCCAATGCGCCTGTAGAAATCGCGCGTGCGGGTGCGGGCCGCATAGGCCTCGAGCTTCATCACATCGGCGCCGATCCGCTGCGCCTCGGCCTCGATCCAGGCCATCAGCAGCGCGCCGATGCCGCGGCTGCGGAGCCGGCCATCGACCACCACGTTGTCGGGCTCGACATACATGCCGCACCAGAGCGCGGTACCGGTCCAGAAGCCGGCGACGCCGACCATCCCGCCGTCGAGCTCGGCGACGATGCAGCGATAGCCGCCCTCGTGCAGCATCGCCTTCATCCGCGTCTCGAATGTCGACTCGTCGAGCTCCGCATTGGACTGCTGCACCAGCCCGAAGATCGTGCGCATCTCGTCCATTCCCCGCAGCTCGCGGATCGTCACCTCGTCCGGCATCGACAGCCCCTCAAACGCCCCGGCCCACCATGCCGCATCCGGAGGCCGAAGAAAGCCCGCATTTGCACGGCAGAGGCCCCGGCACTAGGGTCGGGCGAGGGGAATCGCCATGAAATCCGACAAGAAGCCACCGCCCCGCAAGCGCAACCTCGCCGCCAAGGCGCTGCGCGATCCGCTGTTCCGGCCACGCGTCGAAGCCAACCCTTCCGCATACAAACGGCGGCGCAAATTTATCCGAAATCCGGTTGATCTGGCGGACGACGACCAAATCAACTAGAATTTGGATAAATCCCTAAGTAAGCCGGAAACGGGTTAACATGCCCTCCGACTTTTCCGGCTGAAACCGCTCCAGTTGCGGCCAAATGCGCCCGGTGCCAATGTCCGCGCCGCGCGGGGGCGCGTTGCGGACATCAGAGGGCGCCATGATCGGCTGGATCATTCTCATTATCGTCGTGGTCGTCGTCGGCTACGGCATCGTCGCCTACAATAACCTGGTGCGGCAGCGGCAGCTGACGCAGGAGGGCTGGTCGGGCATCGACGTGCAGCTCAAGCGGCGCGCCGACCTCATCCCCAACCTGCTCGAATCGGTGAAGGGCTACATGGCGCATGAGCGCGAAACGCTCGAGGCGGTGACCAAGGCCCGCACCGATGCGATGGCCGCGAGCAACGGCTCGCCGGAGCAGCGGGCGCGGGCGGAAGGCATCCTGTCGCAGGCGCTGGGCCGGCTGATGGCCGTGGCCGAGGCCTACCCCGATCTCAAGGCGAGCCAGAACTTCCTGCAGTTCCAGGGCGAGCTTAGCAACACCGAGAACGAAATCCAGCTCGCCCGCCGCTACTACAACGGTACCGCGCGCGACCTGAACACGGCGGTGCAGTCGTTCCCCTCGAACATTCTGGCCAACGCCTTCCACTTCCAGACGGTGCAGTATTTCGAGATCGACAACCCGGCCGATCGCGCCGTGCCGCAGGTCAAGTTCTCGTAGCAGTTCCGAGTCCATTCCAAGGCGCCGTTTCCCCCGATGGCGGACCGGGACGGCACGGAGCAAATGCAATGACCAAGGGAACCTGGGGCGGCTGGCTGCGCGCTCTTGCTTCGCACATGATTAGGCGGCTCGCGGTCCTTGTCGCCGCGATGCTGCTGCTGTCGGCCCCCGCGCTCGCCCGCGAAGAGATCCGCTCGTTCACCTCGAACACCGTGCTGCGGGTCGATGCGTCGGTCGACGTGACCGAGACCATCGTCGTCACCTCCGAAGGCGACCAAATCCGCCACGGCATCTACCGCGACATCCCGATCACGCTGATCAACGACGACAAGTCGCGGGTGCGCTCGGACCTCGTGGTGCTTTCGGTCACGCGCGACGGCAGCCCCGAGCCCTACAGCCTCGAGAATGCAAGCGCCGGCATCAAGCGCATCCGCATCGGCAGCGCCGACGTGCTGCTCGACGATGGCACGCACACCTACGTCATCCACTACACGATGACGCGAATGGGCCACAGCCTCGCCGACCATGACGAGCTCTACTGGAACGCGACCGGCAACTACTGGAACTTCCCCATCGTCAGCGCGGTGGCCAACATCACCGTGCCGCCCGCCGCGACGATCTCCAACACGATCGCCTTCACCGGCCCGCCCGGCTCGAACGAGCAGGACGCCACGATCACCAAGAATTCCGGGCAGAGCGTGACCTTCCGCTCGGGCCGCGAGCTGGCGCCGGGCGAGGGCATGACGGTGGCCGTGGCGTTCCAGAAGGGCATCCTGGTCCAGCCGCAGGGCCTCGACGCCGTCGGCTACTGGCTCTCCGACCACCGCGAGCTGGTGTTCCCCTCGATCGCGGTGTTCATCGTGCTGCTCTACAATTTCCTCGCCTGGAGCGCGGTGGGCCGCGATCCGCGCAAGGGCACGATCATTCCGCTGTTCCATCCGCCCGAGGGCATGTCGCCGGCCCTCATGCACTACATCCACGCCATGGGCTTCAAGAAGAGCGGCTGGACCGCGCTGACCGCGTCGATCTTCGACCTCGGCGTCAAGGGGCTGCTGCAGATCGACAAGGTCGGCAAGGTCACGACGCTCACCTCGACCGGCGACGCCCAGGGTAAGCTGCCGAGCGGGGAGGGGATCGTCTACGATTTCATCCACGCGCGCGGCAAGGTGACCATCGACAAGGTCGATGGCCCAAGCCTCAACACCAAGCGCGGCGAGCTGGTCAACGCCATCCGCAGCGAGAACCGGGAGAATTACTTCCGGAACAACGTTCCCTACACGCTCGGCGGCATGGTGCTGGCGGCCGCGCTCCTCGGCGCGCTCGTCTGGCTCGACGTGCTCGAGCCGGTGGTGCTGGTGATCTCGGTGATCGCCGCCATCGTCATCGGCGTGTTCATCGGCGTCGCCGCGTCGGGGGGCAGCGGCCGCGGCGGCATCGTCGGGCAGCTCTTCGGCTTCATCTGGTTCGCCATCGTCGCCGTCAACATCTTCGGCTCGACCATCAGCTTCGCCTCGGGCATCCGGCTCGACACCGGCCTCGTGGCGGCGGTCTCGATCATCGTCATCGAGATCACCTTCGCCATCCTGATGCGCGCGCCGACGGTGCAGGGGCGCAAGCTCATGGACCAGATCGACGGCTTCAAGATGTACCTCGATACCGCCGAGAAGAACCGGCTCAACTATGTCGACAAGGGCGAGCCGCAAATGACGGTGAAGCGCTTCGAGTCGATCCTGCCGTTCGCGATCGCGCTGGCGGTCGAAAAGCCGTGGTCCGACCGCTTCCAGTCCGACCTCGCCCGCAATGCGGTGCCCGACGCGGCCGGCGGCACCTACGCCCCGCTCTGGTACACGGGCGGCGACTGGTCGACCTCGTCATCGGGCTTTTCGAACTCGGTGTCCTCGCTCGCGACGGGCATGAGCGCGGCGATGATCGCGGCGCAGCCGTCCTCCTCGTCGGGCTCGGGCTTCGGCGGCGGTGGCGGCTCGGGCGGCGGGGGCGGCGGCGGTGGCGGCGGCGGCTGGTAACCGCGGCGAAAACCATGCGCCGGGGCCGTCCTTGCCCCAGCCCGCCTCGCTTGCTAACCCTCCGGCCGCCAACGGCCCGGTGACCCATGCCCGAATTGCTGCTCGAACTGTTCTCCGAGGAAATCCCCGCGCGCTTCCAGCGCCGCGCCGCCGAGGACCTCAAGAAGGCCGTCACCGACGCGCTGGTCGAGGCCGGCCTGCTCTATGAAGGCGCCCGCGCCTTCGTGACGCCGCGCCGGCTGGCGCTGACCGTCGCTGGCCTCCCCGCGCGCTCGCCCGACCTCAAGGAAGAAAAGAAAGGCCCGCGCGTCGGCGCGCCGCAGGTCGCCATCGACGGCTTCCTCAAATCCGCCGGCCTTGCCTCGATCGCCGAGGCCAGGATCCAGTCCGACCCCAAAAAGGGCGACTCCTATGTTGCCGTGGTCGAAAAGCAGGGCGCCGACGCACCGGCGCTGCTGGCCTCTATCCTGCCGCGGGTGATCGACGCGTTCCCCTGGGCGAAGTCGATGCAGTGGGGGCACGGCGGCCTCACCTGGGTGCGGCCGATCCGCGCCATCACGGCGACCTTCGGCACCGACACCGCCGATCCGGCGGTCATCCCGTTCAGCGCCGGCGACATCACCTCGGGACAGACGACCTACGGCCACCGCTTTCTCGCGCCCGGCCCCATCAAGGTCCGCCGCTTCGACGACTACGTGTCCGCGCTCGAAAAGGCCAAGGTTGTGCTCGACCTCGACCGGCGCAAGGACATCATTCGTCACGACGCGCAGCAGCTCGCTTTTGCGCAGGGGCTGACGGTCATCGAGGACGAGGGCCTGCTCGAGGAGGTCGCCGGCCTCGTCGAATGGCCGGTGGTGATGATGGGCACGTTCGAGGCGGCCTTCCTCCACGTGCCCGAGGAAGTCATCATCGCGACCATCCGCGCCAACCAGAAATGCTTCTGCCTCCGCGACAGCTCGGGCAAGCTCACCAACCGCTTCCTGCTGATCGCCAACAACCTGGCGGCCGACGGCGGCGACCTGATCGTCGCCGGCAACGAGCGCGTCATCCGGGCGCGGCTGTCGGATGCGAAATTCTTCTACGAGACGGACCTCAAGCTGCCGCTCGAGCACGGCCTGCCCAAGCTCGAAGACGCGGTGTTCCACGCCAGGCTTGGAACGCAGTTCCAGCGGGTCGAGCGGCTGATGAAGCTCGCCGCCGAGATCGCCCCCCGGGTCGGCGCCGACGTCGCCGACACCAGGCGCGCCGCGATGCTCGCCAAGGCCGATCTCGTGACCGGCATGGTCGGCGAGTTCCCCGAGCTGCAGGGCGTGATGGGCCGCTACTACGCGCTGGCGCAGGGCGAAAAACCGGCCATCGCCAACGCCATCGAGGACCACTACAAGCCGCTCGGCCCCTCCGACCGCGTGCCGGCCGAGCCGGTCTCGATCGCACTGGCGCTCGCCGACAAGCTCGACCTGCTCACCGGCTTCTGGGCGATCGACGAAAAGCCCACCGGCTCACGCGACCCCTATGCGCTGCGCCGCGCGGCTCTGGGCGTGATCCGCATCGTGACCGACAATGGCCTGACCTTTCCGCTGGCCGTCGAGTCCGATCTCCTCGGCTTCTTCCACGACCGCCTGAAGGTGTCGCTGCGCGATGCCGGGGCGCGGCACGACCTCGTCGATGCGGTCATCACGCAGAATTCCGACGACATCCTCGAAATCACGCGCCGCGTCGAGGCGTTGTCGGGGCTGCTGTCGACCGCCGACGGCAAGAACCTCTTGGCCGGCTACAAGCGCGCCGCCAACATCCTCGCGGCCGAAGAAAAGAAGGACGGCAGGAGCTATTCGGGCACCACGCCTTCGCGCGAGGTGTTCACGCTCGATGCCGAGAACGGCCTGATCAACGCCATCGAATCCGTCGATGCGGCAGCCGCGGCCAAGGTGCGGGCCAACGACTATCGCGGCGCCATCGCCGAATTGGCCAAGCTGCGCGCGCCGGTCGATGCCTTCTTCGAACAGGTGCTGGTCAACGACGAAAATGCCGCGGTGCGGGCCAACCGGCTCCATCTTCTGGCCGCGTTGCGCAATACGATGCATCTTGTCGCGGATTTCTCGAGGATTGCTGGATGACCCCGAAACTGCTCTTCGCCGCCGCTGTCCTCTCGGCTCTTGCGACGCCGGCGCTGGCGGCCGGCGAGCTGGCCGACGGCAAGTACCAGTGCGTGATGGACGACAATCTGCCCAACGGCGAGATCGTCATTTCGGGCAACACCTATCAGGGGCCGGACTACGACGGCCAGTTCGAGGGAACGTTCACCTTTTCGGTTTCGGCCGACAACATCACCTGGAATGGCCCGCTCGGCATCTACCGCGATGGGTTCGAGCTGATCGGCTCCTCGGTGGTCAAAGACCCGGACGGCGCCAACGCCATCGAGATCCATCTGCGGCAATCGGGCGGCGACGTGATCCACACGGTCTACTGCAACCCCGAATAGGATTGCTGGCAGGTCGCGGGGCCAGCATCGGTCTTGAACACGAAAGTGGTCTTGCCGGAGGCATCGGTCGAGAAGTCGCCCGTCCAGTGCGCGTCCGCGAGCGGCCCGCTCTGCGCCTCGATGCTGGTCGAGGCTGAGGTGACCTGGCCGGTCGCGCTCTTTCCGTCCGGCGTATCCCACTGGTAGTCGCCAGCGACGAGCAGCGACAGCGTTCCGAGCTTCGCCCCGGTCCCGTCCGTACAGTCGTAAATCCCCGGCGGGGGAAATTGCGCGAGGGCCGGCGAGGCGGCGAGGGCGATCAGGGCGGCAAGGAGCAGGCGCATTGGGATAGTGTGGCGCCGCCGCGCCCCGACTGCAATCGCCACGTGAACACAACGGAGTGCACAACAATTGTGCAGTCGGGCCGCGGACTTGAGGCCTCGCGGCAACAGCCGTGAAAATGTCGCGCCGCCACCTTGCGGCTGTGGCGACTCTGTGGCCTCTTCGCGGCACGGGAATCCAGAGTTGCGCGCCATGACTCCGCTTCGTTCACTCACCATCATTCTGCTGGGCACCATGGGCGCCGCGGCGTGGCAGGTCGCATATGCGGCCGATCTACCGGACGGCACGATCATGCAGCCGGACACGCAGCTCCCGGCGGTTTCGGGCATCAACGGCAAGTGGGAATTCGATCCGGGGATCCTGACCAGCTCCGCGGGCGTGCGCGCCGCGGGCTCGATCACGGTGCCGGTGGGCGACCGCTTCGGCGTCCAGGGCGACGGCATGTTGCTGTGGAACGGCAACGGCGTCAGCTACGGTGCCGGCATCCACGCGTTTACCCGCGATCCGTCGAAGTATCTCTTCGGTGTCACATCGGCCTTCATCAAGACGCCGGGAGCGACGCTCGGAGCGGTAGGCCTCGAGGGCGAGCTCTACCTCGACAACATCAGCCTCGAAGGCTGGGCCGGCTGGGCGGGACTCGACTATGTCGACCCGCTGATCCTCGACAAATCCGGCGCCTTCGCGATCGGCGATATCGCGTACTACGTCACCCCCGACCTGCGGCTCTCGATCGGTGCGAGCGACGTGCTCGGCGACACCGCTCTGCGGCTCGGCGGCGAATACCAGTTCTCGGGCATGGGCATGCCGCTTTCGCTCAAGGGCGACGCCCGCATCCACAGCGACGGCAGCTACTCGCTCACCGTTGGCCTCAAGGGCTACTTCGGCGGCAGCGGCGAGGACAAGACGCTCATCGATCGCCACCGCCAGGACGACCCGCAGAACAAGGTGGTCGACCTGTTCGCCTCGGCTGGAAGCCAGGTGTTCACAACCGCCGATCCGGAAGCGGCGTGCTTGGCGCAAGCCCCGACCGACAACGAGCACGTGTGGGAATGGAACCCGAGCACGCTCGACTGCGAGAACGTGTACATCGGGCCTCCGTGACGCCTAGCGGGTCATCTCGACTTTGTACTCCACATACTTCCCGCTGGGGCTCAGCGGGATCGTTGGAACGCGCTTGAGCCGGACCTCGGCGTCGTCGAAATACTGCTTGTGGAAAATCCGGATCAGTTCGGCCTCGTCGCCCATCTTGTTCCAGTCGTTGGGCACGTAGCGCACCTCGAACTGCAACGGTCCGACCTGCGCAATCTGCCAGAACGTGCAGTCGAGCGCCGCGCGGCCCGAATCGGGCAGCAGCGACGCCGCCTTGCGCCCGTCGGGGTGGGTAAAGAACAGGCTGAATCGCCCCTCGATCGCCTCGATGGTCGGCGAATGCCGGCCGCAGCCGCATTCGCCGCCGGCGCGCGCGATATCGCCCTGCTCGTAGCGGATCAGGGGCTGGGCCGTGCTGAAATAGGGCGTCACCACCACGCGGCCGGATCGCCCCTCCGAGACGGGCTGGCCGTCGTCGCCGACGATCTCCACTAGCGCCGATTCGATGTTGATGTGAAGGCGCCCAAGCTCGCAGGGATGCGCCATCTGGCCGCCCTCCTTGGAGCTATAGGATTCAAGGATCGGGGCGTTGAGCACGCGGCGGACGGCCGCGCGGTCTTCTTCGCCCACCGACGCGCCCTGCGCGAGGATGGCATTGATCGGGGGGACCTCGATCCCAAGGCGCTCAGCCTCCAACGCGAAGACGTGGGCGGGCGCTGCCCCGGTCACGAGGTAGCGGCAGTCCGAAGCGCCGAGGAACGCCAGCACCTGCGGCGGCGGGAGGTGGACGTTGATATCCCAGACATCGCTCTGGGGCTGCGCCCAGGGGAGCCCCCATTTCCCCTGCCGCTCGGCATAGGGCGCTCCGAGTGGTGCGGTTGTGTTGCCCAGCCGAACCGCAAGTCCCTTCGACCAGTCCATCTCATTCCAGATCTGGAACCGCCAGCGGTTGGCATTGGCAGCAAGAGTCATGAGCCCCGTCGTCGTCACCGCAATGGGAAGGCTCGTCGAGCCGGAGGTGTGCATCGTCGCTACCGGGTCGTGGCCCCTCGGCAGCTCGCGCGCCAGCATCGCGTCGCGATGGTCGATCATGTCCTGCCGCTTGACGACGGGAATTTCGGTCCAGCGATCCCAGTCGATGTCGCCATTCGGCTTGAGCACCGCGTCGAGCCGGCGCTCGTAGAAGGGCACATTCCTTTCGGCATGGCGCAGCAGCTGCTCGAGCTGGCTGCGCTGGTAGTCGCGGAGGGCGTCGGCCGACCACCACTGGCTGTCCATCAGCATCTCGAAGAACTGCCGCTGCAGTCCGCCCGCTTGCGCTTCCTCGGCCATGCGCAAATCCAACCGGAGCGGCGGACAAGGTCAAGCGCCTTCGGCGTCACACCGGCGGCACGAGACCTTTTCGCCGCACCGGCTTGAACGGCGCCATGCCTTCATTGGCGAGCGCGTCGGCGCGCTCGTTCATGGGGTCGCCGGCGTGGCCCTTGACCCAGCGCCAGTCGATCGTGTGCTGCGCCACCGCCGTGTCGAGCGCCTGCCAGAGCTCGAGATTCTTGACCGGCTTCTTGTCGGCGGTGCGCCAGCCGTTGCGTTTCCAGCCGGGCATCCATTTGGTCAGGCCGTCTTTCACGTAGACGCTGTCGGTGTGGAGCTCGACCTTGACCGGGCGCTTGAGTGCGTTGAGCGCTTCGATCGCGGCGGTCAGCTCCATCTGGTTGTTGGTGGTGAGCGGCGCGCCGCCCTTGAGCTCCTTGATGGTGCCGCCATATTGCAGCACCGCGCCCCAGCCGCCCGGGCCGGGGTTACCCGAGCAGGCGCCGTCGGTGTGGATGATGACGCGGCTGTCCATCAGGCGGCGGGCCGGTCGTAGCGATAGAACGCGCAGTTGGGGTGGCCGGAGCTCTCGCCCGTGTGGGTGTAGACGCCGCCGAGCTGGCGCAGCACCTTGAGCGAAGGCGCGTTGCCGGCGTCAGCGATGCCGAGAAAGTGGTCGCGGTCGGTGTCGCGCCAATACCAGTCGCGCAGCGCGCGCGCCGCCTCGAGCGCATAACCCTGGCCCCAGAATTCGGGATAGAGCGCGTACCCGATCTCGGGGATTTCCTCCGGGCCATAGACGCCGAAGCCGCAGCGGCCGACGAGCGCGCCGTCGGCTTTGCGGGTGACGCGGAGCTTGCCCATCTTCTGGCGTTCGAAGAGGGCGATCCACTGGGCGAGCGCAGCGTCCATCTTGTCGGTGGTCCAGGGCTGGCCGTGGCCCGTCAGGTAGCGCGCGACGGCCGGATCGCCATGCAGGCGATAGAGATCGCCGATCTGGTCGGCTCGCCAGCCGCCCAGCACGAGCCGGTCCGTTTCGATCAGGGTGAGATCGCTCATGCGGCGGTGGTGGGGCGGAGCTCGCGGGGCAGGTTGAAGACGATGGTCTCGCGGCCCGCGCCATGCGCGCCGACCTCGATGTCGAAGCGCTGGGCGAAGGCCTCGATCACTTCATCGACCAGCGCCTCGGGGGCCGAGGCACCGGCGGTGATACCGAGCCGGCGGACGCCCGCGAACTGTGCCCAGTCGATGGCGCTTGCGCGTTCGACCAGCATCGCCTTGGCGCAGCCGGCGCGCTGCGCGACTTCGACCAGCCGCACGGAATTGGAAGACTCCGGTGCCCCGACCACGATCATCGCATCGACATTGGGCGCGACCTTCTTAACCGCATCCTGGCGGTTGGTGGTCGCGTAACAGATGTCTTCCTTGTGCGGCAGCGCAATGGACGGAAACCGGCGACGCAGCACCTCGACGATGGCCGAGGTGTCGTCGACGCTGAGCGTGGTCTGCGTCACGTAGGCGAGCTTTTGCGGGTCGCGCGGAGTGAAGGCCTCGGCATCGGCGACGGTCTGGACCAGTGTGATGGCGCCCGGCGGCAGCTGGCCCATCGTGCCGATCACCTCGACGTGGCCGGCGTGGCCGACGAGCACGATCTCGCGGCCTTCGCTGAAGTGGCGGTTGGCCTCGATATGCACCTTGCTGACCAGCGGGCAGGTCGCATCGAGAAAGAACATGTAGCGCTCGCGCGCCGCCGCCGGCACCGCCTTGGGCACGCCATGCGCGGAGAACACCACCGGCGCCTCGGACGGCGGGATCTCGTCGAGCTCCTCGACGAACACCGCGCCTTTGCGCTTGAGGCCCTCGACGACGTATTTGTTGTGGACGATGGCGTGCCGCACATAGACCGGCGCGCCGTAGCGTTCGAGCGCCAGCTCGACAATCTGAATCGCCCGATCGACGCCGGCGCAGAAGCCGCGTGGC
>CAYRZM010000082.1:0-20849 GCA_964428685.1 uncultured Devosia sp.
ATCCAGTCTGCACGGACGGGCCCGGACGACGGCCGGCGTGGGTTGGACAGGTAGGCGTGAGGGCCGTCCCCTTGCGAGGTTTGGCTTTAACGCTGGCGGCAGGACTCGCCAGCCCGAACCCCACTCCGAAATCCTGCCGCCCGCGAGGCATTTGCGCCTCATAAAACATACCAAGAGGCGCAAGCGCCTCGCGGGCTCCGTCTCCCTTCTGCCGATGCGGCCGGGGGCTTCCCAACCGGGCCGCCGGAGGCTCTGTGCTGCGCGCAATTTCCCAACAAGAACGCCGCTCCAGCGCGCCGACCACAGCCGGCGCGCCGTCATGGTCTGCGGCCTCAGCCGCTGGCGGCGGCCGAGGCGTCCGCCGACGCGGCACCCGAAGCGTCCGGCATGCTCACCAGCGGCGTGGCGTCGGAGCTCGCGAAGCCGCACTGCTTCTGCTCCATCGGGATCTGCAGCGTGATGCGGGTGGCGTTTTCGGAATAGGCCTCGGTCACCGAGCCCGAATGGATGGTCTTGTCCTTGAGCGGGCTGACCGCCGCGCAGAGGTGGAACACGTGCTCGGTGTCGGACTTGGTCTGGCCCGGGTCGGGCGCGATCCAGTAGACGACGTCCTGGCCGTTGGTCGCATCGGAAATGGTCTTCGTATCCTTGGCGATCTCCTGCGCCTGCTGGGCCACCTCGGGCGAGCAGTCGGTCGTGGGCTGGCTCGCCTTGATCTCGGCGGCGCACTTGTTCATGTCCTTGGTGTACTGCTCGACCGAAGGCGGCTGGAAGCTGATGCCCAAGACCGTCGCCAGCACGAGCAGCACCGCGCCCACGCTGCCGCCCACGCGCTTGGTGCGCGGGTCCATGTCCTTGTCGGTGAAGATGAGGACGATGAGCGGCAGGAAGGCGATCACCGAGATGATCGCGCCCAGCTGGTTCTGGAAGAAGAAGCGCGCCGTGTCGGAGGCGCGCGCCGGGTCGCGGCGGTTGGCCGCCTTCCACAACAGATTGCCAGCGATCGCGAATACGGCGATGCCGATGAGCAGCCCCAGCAGCAGCGGCTGGCCGCCCTGGTCGAAGGCGTGGTGATAGATCAGCCAGACGCCATAGGCCTCGCCGGCGATGGCGATGATCCAGGCGATGACGGCAAAGAGCCGGAAATTGCCGGCGGCGGATTTCTGCCCCTGCGTCGCCTGCCAGTCCTTGGTGACGTCGCGTTCGGGTGCGGTCGGCTTCTTGTCGGCCATGTGGTCCTCCTATTTCGTCCGGCTGCCCGAGACGGCATTGGGCAGGTGCTGCGCCAGAACCTCGGCCACGAGGTTGGGCGGCACGCCGAGCTTGGCGGCGATCTTTTTGAGATGCTCCGGCGCCAGCGCAGACTTGATCTCGTCGGCGGTGATGGGCGTATTGGGCCCCTCGCCCAGCCACGAATTGACCTTGGCGCCGAGCCCCGCCTCGTTCAGCGTCTTTACGACGCCGTCGATGCCGCCCAGATGCGCCAGCGCATCGTTCATCACGCCGCCGAGGCCGCCCGGATGCGATTTGACCGCATTCTCGACCACGCCGACCAGTTCATCGAACAGACCCATCTCACCCTCCTGTCACGCCCCGATTCGGGGATAACACGGAGACGCGAACGGAGGAAATCGCCGGGCGGGGACTACAGGCGCTCGAGCGCGGCCAGCGCTTCGGCGAGGAGCGCGTGCACATCGCGCCGGCTGCCGTCGGGCATTGCCACCAGCACGCGCGGCACGGTGCGGTCGTTGTAGAGGCTCACCATGTAATCCTCGACCGCCAGCTGGGGATAATCCGCCGGCGGCACCGGCACCGGCTCGACCACGAGGCGCGGGCCGGTGTCGCGCATCGCCGCCAGCGCCAGCACCAGCCCGAGCGCTTCGTTCTGCCGGCCGGCGGCGCGCCGGAAGGCGACGACGTCGCCGGCGCCGCTCCGCGCATCGATGGCGGCATCGAGCAGCAGCACCGCCAGCATCGCCGCCTTGCGGCTCAGCGGCGCGGCCCTGGCGGCGGCCACGGCGCTGGAAGCCTGTTCCAGCCGGGAGCGCGGGGGCTGCTGCGTCATCGGGCTGGCACGAGCGGAACCGCACCACCCCCACCCCCGGCCCCTCCCCTCAAGGGGGAGGGGTGCAGATGGAGCGCGCGGCGGCTCACCCCAGATGCTTGTGGAAGAATTCGAGCGTCCGCGCGCTCGCCTTGGTGCAGGCGGCTTCGTCGAAATTGTGCGGCCGGTCGGAACAGCAGAAGCCGTGGCCGGCATGATAGGTGTAGATGCCGACATTGGGGTGCCGCTCCTCGAGCGCCTCGATCTGCTCGAGCGGGATGCCCTTGTCGCTGTCGCCGAAGTGCATCTCGAGCGGCACCTGCGGTTCGAGGTCGACATAGTTGGCGATGCCGCCGCCATAGTAGCCCGAGCCGGCGCTCAGCCCGAGGCCGGCGTGGCAGGCGCGCCAAGTGACGGCGCCGCCGAAGCAGTAGCCGGTGATGCCGACCTTGCCGCCGGCGCTCGCCGCCTTCACCGCCGCCTCGACGTCGAGCAGCGCCTTGGCGAAGTCGAACTTTTCCATCTTTTCGGGAAAGCTCGCGCGCACGCTGCCCTTTTCGTAGTCCTCGCTCTCAAAGCCCATCTGCACGCGGTCGAAGAGGTTGGGTGCCACCGCCACGAAGCCGTGACGGGCGATGCGGTCGGCGACCGAGGCCACCCATTTGTTGACGCCCCAGACCTCGTGGATCACCACCACGCCGCCGCGCGGCTTGCCGGCCGGCCGGGCCGTGTAGGCGTTGAAGCCGAAGCCGTCGGAGGCGGTGAGTTTGGTGTTGAGCGGCATGGTGACCTCCCTCTTGGTTATTGGCGCAAGGGGAGCATGAAAGCAGGCGCCCGGCTAGGGCCGGCGCGGTCAAAGCGTGGTGAGGCTCAGTTGCCGCCGAAAAGGTTGGCGAGCGCCGAGACGTCGGCGGGCGAAACCGAGGGGAGCGCGCCCAGGTCGGCGCCGTCGCTGCCGCCCATGTCGCGGACGGAAAAGAAGATCAGCAGCATGACGCCGACCAGCGCCGCGGCGCCCACATATTTCATGGCGCCTCCGCGCCCGATGGTGCGGGCGGGGGCAAAGACCAGCGGCAGCAGCGGGGCGATGGTGCCGAGAATGATGATGGCGAAGGTCATGGCCGCCATCATCGGCGACCCCGGTGAACGAGAGGGCCGCCCGATGCGTTGGATTTTACCGATCGGCTCAGCGGGTCTGCGGAAGGGGCGGCACGGCCCGCTCGAGCGCGTCCGGCGCCGCCTCGCCGTCACCGGCCGGCGAATCGAGCGCGCCGGGCGAGAGCGGTTCGGCGTCGTCGTCCGCCGGAGCGTCGGGCTGGCGGGGATTGCGGGTGCGCGCGTCGTCCTTGCGATCGAGCGGGGTGGGCGTGAAGGGGCTGATGCCGATGCTCATGATGGTCTCCGGAACGTTTTCGGGGCAACGGAAGGCCCGCCGTCACAGTTCCGGGGTCATCACGCCGTCGCGCGGCCGCCGCAATTTGCGCAAACCGGGCGGATGGAGATAGCGTTTCCGCCGTGGGAGGCCTGCCGATGAAATGGATCGCCGCGATCGCCGGAGCGATGCTGCTGGTCGCCACGGAACCCGCCGGCGCCGAAGCCAGCCTCACCGCCTATGATGCGGCGCGGGCGGCCCTGCTCGCGGTCTGGGCGGAGCTGCCGCTGACGGTGCGCAATGTGACGCTCACCGAGGGCGCGCCGGCGGGCTATGGCGACTACACGGTCCATGACGGCAACAGCTTTGCGCCGGGCGAGACCATCCACATCTACGCCGAGGTGCTCGGCTATGGCTGGCGCGACAACGGCGACGGCACCAAGTCCCGCGTTCTCGATTCCGACCTGGCGCTGGTCGATGCCGGCGGCGCGACGGTTGCGAGCAAGCCGGGGTTCGTCACCATCGACCTGCCGAGCCGCACCGAGACGCTCGAAACCGACCTTGCCTTCAACGTGACGCTGACGGCCTTCCAGCCGGGCGCCTATAAGCTCCAGTTCACGGTGCACGACCGGGCGAGCGGCAAGGACACGATGTTCGACGTGCCGATCACGCTCACCGGCGGGGATGGGTCCTCGGCGGCATCGGCCCCGGAACCGGACGCCTCCTCGAGCGCGCCCTGAGCGGGTGGCGCCCGGGCGCGAAGCGCCCTATATCGCCGGCATGCCCAGCCTTCGCCCCTTCGCCGCCGTCGTGTTCGACATGGACGGCACGCTCCTCGACACCGAGCTCGTGTTCAAGGAGATCGTCTGGGACGTGACGCGCGATCTCGGCTTCGCGATGACCGATGCGGTGCACGGCAAGATGGTCGGTTCCTCGCACGAGACGACGCAGCGCATCCTCAGCGAAGCCTATGGGGTGAGCTTTCCCTATGCGCTGTTCGATGCCGAGTGCCGGCGGATCATGCACGGGCGGATGGAGGATGCGGTGCCGGTCAAGCCCGGCGTGCCCGAGCTCCTCGCCGAGCTCAAGGGGCGCCGCATCCCGATGGCGGTCGCGACCTCCTCGCGCTCGGCGCATGCGCTGCAGCACCTGGGGACCGCGGGGCTGCTCGATGTGTTCCATGCGGTGGTGACGCGCGACGACGTCGCCCACCCCAAGCCGCATCCGGAGCCGTATCTGACGGCCGCGCGTCACCTTGGGGTGGCGCCGGCCGACTGCCTCGCGATCGAGGATTCGGCCTCGGGCGTGCGGTCGGCGAGCGGCGCGGGCATGCAGACGGTGATGGTGCCCGACCTGATCCAGCCCACGGCCGAGGTGCGGGCGCTCTGCACCGTGATGCCGAGCCTTCACGCGGTGCGCGCGGCGGCGTTCGGTCAGGACCTCGTCAGCAGCACCTGATCGGAGAGCGGCGACGGCCGGCTCCGGGCGATCCGGTAGCCGGTGGGCGCGATCAATGCGCCGAACCGCTCGAGACCGCGAGGCCGCGTGGCGGCGGCACCGCCGGAGCGCCGCATGGCGCGGGTGAGCGCGTCGTCGCGGGTCACGGAGCCGACGACGACGGGGACGCGCGGCGCCAGGGTTTCGAGCGCGCCGGTGATCTCGGCATCCGTGCCGTATTCGAAGAGGCCGCCCTCCGAAGCCGCGGCGACGACGGCGTCGGGCGGGATGGCGGCAAGGGCACGGCCCAGCGCAGCGGTGTCGGCCCAGTTTCCGGAGACGTGGTCGGCGGCCACGTCGAGGCCGCGGAGCGGACCGGTTCTGAGCGCGGCCAGCAGGCTTTCGGCGAGGGCCGGTCCCTCGGCGTCGAGATCGTAGATGGTGATGCGCACCCGGCGGGACGCCAGCAGCCCCTCGGCTGCCAGCAGGATCAGGGCATTGAGGCCATCGGCAGAGGGTCCGCCGGCGATTTCGAGCAGAACCAGCGGCGCCTCGGGGTCTTCGCGCAAAGCGGGCGCCAGCGCGTCCGCCAGCAGGCGCGCCACGCCGAAGAGGCGGATGCGCATCGAGGTGACGGGAGCGCTCGCCATCACCCGGCGGTCGATCTCGCTGTCATAGGGCGGGACGGCATTGGCCGGCCCAAGCTTCATGACATAGGTCGGAATGCCGCCGAGAAAGCCGCGGCGGGCGCCCTGGAGGGCGGCGATCAGCCGCGACTGGGGCGCCATGGCGCGGAGCAGGAGCCGCATCACGAGGCGGCCGACCGGTCCGCCGCGCCGCGACTCGGCCAACGCCGCGGCCGACAGTGCGGCGATCTCGGCGTCGCTTTCGGGCGCCGCAAAGGCCGGATTGGTGATGTCGATGACGGGCAGCCGCGTGCCGTCGGGCGCGGTGGCAAAGAGGATTTCGGCCATGTGGGGAGCTCCAGTGCGGATCAGGGTCACTGGCATCCCAAAATACCACGCCGGCGAGTCGGATGGCCAGCCTTTGCGGCTGTGACCGGGCGGCAACGCGCGGCATTTGAATTAACTATGCCGGTTTCCTTCAGGCCAATGGTTACCCTAGGCAAGTGGCTCGGAGTTCAGGGGTTTCCCCGAGGGCCCGCCGCCGTTAACTTCGTCTTAGGACGCTAAGGACTATGGTTAAATACCGGTAAATTCCGGTTGGATCGGGCCAAAAGCTCGTCTAGGGTGATTTCGGGTAAACGGCCAAAAGCCGCTATCGCCGTGGGGGCGGTACGGGGGAAGGACGGGGGATTGCGGGCTAACGCGCTGCCTCGCGCGCTGCTGAACGTGCTGGCCTTGGGTGCTGCGGCGCTCATGGGCTTTGCCGTTTCGCCCACCTCCGCGATCGATCTGCGGGTTGCCTATGTCACGCCCGCCGAGCTGACGCCGGAAATGGCCGCGTCGCGGCTGGCGCCGGTGGTGCCGCTGCGGCCCAGCTTCTCCGCTGCGCAGCCGGAGCTGACCAACGACCTGCTCCAGGCCTATGTGGACAAGCAGCAGGCGGTCAAAGCCCAGCTTTCGACCTTCGACGTCGCGCCGCCGAGCGCCCTGACGCAGGAAGTGCTGCTCGGCTACATCGAGCGCACCCACGCCACCGACAACCTGGCGCTCGCCGCCATCGACCAGTTCGCCGACCAGCCGCCGCTCAGCGACGACGTGCTGCAAAGCTACGCGCAGAAATACGTGCCGACCGTCCGCAAGGTGCAGTTCTCCAATTCCGAGAAGCTCTGCCTGACGCAGGCGATCTACCACGAGGCGCGCGGCGAGAGCGACAAGGGCCAGTGGGCCGTCGCCAACGTCATCATCAACCGCGCGATGAGCCACAAATTCCCGGCGACGCTGTGCGGCGTGGTGTTCCAGAACGCCGACCAGGGCCTCTACCACTGCCAGTTCACCTTCGCCTGCGACGGCAAGTCGGACATGGGCAGCGAGACGGCGGCCTGGAACAAGGCGGTGCAGATGGCCGCCGTGGCGTGGAAGGAATACAAGGCCGGCGACACCCCCGGCGTGGTGCCCAACGACGCGCTCTACTACCACACGACGACCGTCGACCCCTCATGGTCCGACAAGTTCAAACGCGTGGCGACGATCGGCGCGCACGAATTCTACGCCGCCGACTGACGGTTCGGTCGTCCGAAGGTTTCCACCCCGCTGCGGCGGGGTTTTTCATGTCCGCTATTCGGCAGCCGCTGCGCGCGGCGCGAGCCTGCCGGCCGCCTCGGCAAAGAGGCTCCTGAGGCGGGCCGCCGCCTGGTCGTAGGCCGCTGGATCGGACCAGCCGGCGCGCGGATCGAGCAGCGCCGGGTCGACTCCCGGCACGGCGACCGGCACCGCGAAGCCGAAGTTGGGGTCGGGCCGGGTGTCGACCGTCGCCAGCTCCCCCGACAGCGCCGCGGCCACCAGCCGGCGCGTCGTGGCGATGGCGATCCGCCGGCCGGTGCCGTAGGGGCCGCCGGTCCAGCCGGTGTTGACGAGCCAGACGGGGGCGCCGCTCGCCCTGAGCCGGGCGGCGAAAAGGTCGCCGTAGACGGCCGGATGATGCGACATGAACGGCGCGCCGAAGCAGGCCGAGAAGGTCGCGCTCGGCGCGGTGACGCCGCGTTCGGTGCCGGCGATCTTGGCGGTGTAGCCGAGGAGGAACTGCTCGGCCGCCTGCTCCGGCGTGAGCCGGGCAATCGGCGGCAGGATGCCGAAGGCGTCGGCGGTGAGGAGGACCACGGTGCGCGGGGCGGCGCCGGTGCCGGCGGGTGCGACGGCCGAGAGGCTCGTGAGCGGATAGGCGGCGCGGGTGTTTTCGGTGCGACTCAAATCGGCGAAGTCCGGACGGCCGCCGGCGTCGAGCCCGACGTTTTCGAGCACCGTGCCGAAGGCGTGCGCCGCGGCGAAGATCCCGGGTTCGGCGGCCGCGCTGAGGTTGGCGGTCTTGGCGTAGCAGCCGCCCTCGATATTGGCGACGCCGCCCTCGCTCCAGAGGTGTTCATCGTCGCCGATGATCGGCCGCTCCGGATCCGAGCTCAGCGTGGTCTTGCCCGTGCCGCTCAGCCCGAAGAACAGCGCGGTGTCGCCGCCGGCTCCGATATTGGCGGCGCAGTGCATGGGGAAAATGCCGCGCAGCGGGGCGTGGAAGTTGAGGAGCGAGAACACCGCCTTCTTGATTTCCCCGGCATAGGAGGTGCCGGCGATCAGAACGATGTTCCGGCTCACGTCGAGGGCGATGACCGTGCCGCTGCGCGTGCCGTGGCGCGCCGGGTCGGCGGCAAAGCCGGGGAGATGGAGGATGGTCGCGCGCAGCAGAGGCGATGTGGGGGCGTCGCGCAGCAGGTTGCGGATGAAGAGCGCGTGCCAGGGCGTTTCGGTCACGACATCGACGGCCAGCTGGAAGGCGGGGTCGGCCCCGGCGCCGAGCGCCTCGTGCCAGAGCTCGCGGCCGGCGGCGTAGGCCAGCATGTCGGCGCAGAGGCGCGCGAAGTGTTCGGGCGCGAGCGCATTGGCATTGTCCCACCAGACATGCGGCGCGGTGAGCGCATCGCGGACGATGAACTTGTCCCTGGGCGAGCGGCCGGTGAAGGCGCCGGTGTCGACGACGAGCGCACCGCTCTCGCTCAGCCGGCCCTGCCCGGCCACAACTGCGGCGGCAACGAGATCGGCCCGATTGCTGCCGCGACGGATGCGCGCAGCGCCATCGAGGCGGCGCACGAGGTCCTCAGTTTTAGCCATATCGCCCTCTATCGGAACGGCCATCCCATGGCGGGCAGAGCTAAGGGATGCCGGGCGCCGGGGGACAGCGGGCAATCGGTCGTACGACGGAGGGCGTAGGAAAATCGGCGCAGGAGCCCAAGGAATGGCCCGGCACGCACGTCTAGTGTATAGCGGTTGGGCGCCTTACTTTATGCGCAATTGTGGCAGTCTCGTTCGCCACATTTGGCACGATGCGGCAGGCCCGGCCGAGCTGCCACTTCTGAGCTAAAGAAAGGGATACTGCATGCCCAAGATCGCCCTGGTGGACGATGACCGCAATATCCTCACCTCCGTGTCGCTGACGCTCGAGGCCGAGGGCTACAACGTCTCCACCTACACCGATGGGGCCTCCGGCCTCGAGGGCCTCACCGCCGACCGTCCGGACCTCGCCATCCTCGACATCAAGATGCCGCGCATGGACGGCATGGAGCTGCTGCGCCGGCTGCGGCAGAAATCCGACCTGCCGGTGATCTTCCTCACGTCGAAGGACGAAGAGATCGACGAGCTGTTCGGCCTCAAGATGGGCGCCGACGACTTCATCAAGAAGCCGTTCAGCCAGCGGCTCCTGGTCGAGCGCGTCAAGTCCATCCTCCGCCGGTCGGCGCCGCGCGACGGGACCGCGCCGGGCGCCAGCGAGCCGGTGCCGGGCAAGCAGCTCATCGAGCGCGGCAACCTGGTGATGGACGAGGAGCGCCACACCTGCACCTGGAAGGGGCAGCGGGTGACGCTCACGGTCACCGAGTTCCTGATCCTCCAGGCGCTGGCACTGCGGCCCGGCGTGGTCAAGTCGCGCAACGCGCTGATGGACGCGGCCTATGACGACCAGGTCTATGTCGACGACCGCACCATCGACAGCCACATCAAGCGGCTGCGCAAGAAGTTCAAGGCCGTGGACGACGACTTCGAGATGATCGAAACGCTCTACGGCGTCGGCTACCGCTTCAAGGAGCAGTAAGGGTCGCCGATGGCCGTCACCGGACAGGATCTGCCGGGGCTGGGCAAATCGGCCGCCGAGGCGCGGCGCCGCGCTGGTGTGGCGCCGCGGCTGTGGAGCACCGTTTCAGCCGAGCTGGGCAAGGCCGTCCGCGCGGCCCAACGGCTCCTCGCCATCACCATCTTCGCCTCGCTGACGCGGCGCATCGTGGTGCTCAACCTCGTGGCGCTGGCGGTGCTGGTGACGGGCATCCTCTATCTCAACCAGCTGCGCGCCGGGCTGATCGACGCGCGCGTGCAGTCGCTGCGCGTCCAGGGCGAGATCATCGCCGCGGCGATCGCCGCCTCGGCGACGGTCGACAGCGACGTGATCCAGGTCGACCCCGACCGGCTGCTGCAGCTCAAGAGCAGCAGCGCGGTCTCGCCGCTCTCCTACTACGATCCCAACCTTGAATTCCCGATCAACCCCGAGCGCGTCGCGCCGCTCCTCAAGAACCTCGTTACACCGACGCGCACGCGCGCCCGCATCTACGACCAGAGCGGGTTCATGATCCTCGACAGCGACTCGATCTACCAGCGCGGTGAGGTGATCCGCAGCGGCAAGCCGACGGTCGCGACGCCCAAGCCCGACTGGTGGGCGACGGCGCTGTCGTGGGTGCCGGGCGACGATTTCCCGCCCTATCTCGAATACGGCCCCGGCGAGGGCAAGCAATATCCGGAGGTGGCGGCGGCCCTCAACGGCGCGCCGGCGGACGTGGTGCGCGTCGACCAGGACCACCAGCTGGTGATTTCGGTCGCGGTGCCGGTGCAACGCGTGCGCGCCACGGTGGGCGTGCTGCTGCTCTCGACGCAGCCGGGCGAGATCGACTCGATCGTTGCCGCCGACCGCTGGGGCGTGATCCGCATCGCGCTGGTGGCAGCGGCGGTGACGATCATCCTGTCGCTGCTCCTCGCGCGTACCATCGCCGGTCCGCTGCGACGGCTGTCGGAGGCGGCGGAGCGGGTGCAGACGTCGCCGACGAGCCGCGAGGAAATCCCCGACTTCACCTATCGCACCGACGAGGTGGGGCACCTGAGCAAGGCGCTCCGCTCGATGACCTCTTCGCTCTACAACCGCATCGAGGCGATCGAGCGGTTTGCCGCCGACGTCGCGCACGAGCTCAAGAATCCGCTGACCTCGCTGCGCTCGGCCGTCGAGACGCTGCCGCGGGCGCGGCGCGACGAAGACCGCGAGCGGCTCAACGCCATCATCCAGCACGACGTGCGCCGGCTCGACCGGCTGATCTCGGACATCTCCAATGCCAGCCGGCTCGATGCGGAGCTGGCGCGCGAAGGCTCGGAGACGGTCGATGTCGAAAAGCTCTGCGCGGCGATGGTCGCCATCCAGCACGACCTCGCGGCCCCCCGGCAGGTTTCGGTGGTGCTCGGCAAGCGGCAGGGCAGGTTCCCCGCGACCACGCTCGGCCATGAGAGCCGGCTGGCGCAGGTGGTGAGCAATCTCGTCGACAATGCCATCTCGTTCTCGCCGCCCGGCGGCACCGTGACCGTCTCGATCCGCACCAGCGACAACGAGATGGTGCTCAGCGTCGCCGACGAAGGCCCGGGCATCCGCGGCGACATTTCGCGCATCTTCCAGCGCTTCGACACTGACCGGCCGGATGGCGAGCATTTCGGCGACCATTCGGGCCTCGGCCTCGCCATCAGCAAGCAGATCGTCGATGCGCATCGCGGCACCATCCGGGCCGAGAACCGCACCGACCGTTCGGGCGCGCTGTTCACCGTCACGCTGCCGCGCTTCACCCTCGACAAGCCGGCGCGGCCGCGCAAGTGAGCCTCCACAATGTCCACGCGACCGGGCTGGTGCTGGGCGGCACCGGCCTCATCCTGCGTGGCCCGCCGGGCGCCGGAAAATCGCTCCTCGCGCTGGCCCTGCTCGAGGACTGGGACCGGCGCGGCCTTGCCGCAAAGCTCGTCGCCGACGACCGCATCGACCTCGAGGCCACGCCCAAGGGGCTGGTGATGCATGCGCCCAAGGCGATCGAAGGGCTCATCGAGCTGCGCGGCCGGGGGATCGTCCACCGGCCCTTCGTGCGCCGGGCGCGGCTCGACCTGGTGGTCGACCTCGTCGAAAAGACCGAGCGGATGGTCGAGGAGGACCAGCTCACCACGGAGCTTTTCGGGATCGGCTTGGCGCGGGCGCCCGTGCCGCGCGCCGCGGGCATCGACCGGACCCATCAGCTGCTCCTGATTCACGAGGCGCTGCGGGCACTTAAGCCCAGGCGCCGGGCCGGCAAAAAAACCGCTTGATCGTCGGGAATCGCGGGTGAAAACTCGCGACCGCCGGTTCCGACGCACGTTCCGCAGCACCGGCGGGCAGGGCTTTTCCATTGCCCAGGTCACTCGGGGCAGACCCATCAGGGGATAGTTCATGATCGGTCTGGTGCTGGTGACGCACGGCGCGCTTGCCGTGGAATTCAAAGCCGCGCTCGAACACGTGGTCGGCCCACAGGAGCAGATCGAAACCGTCTGCATCGGCCCGGACGACGACATGGAAGCGCGGCGCGAGGACATCATCGGTGCCGTCGAGACCGCCAACACCGGCAGCGGCGTCATCATCCTCACCGACATGTTCGGCGGCACGCCGTCGAACCTTGCCATCTCGGTGATGAAGACGGTGGGTGCCGAGGTGATCGCGGGGGTGAACCTGCCGATGCTGGTGAAGCTCGCGCGGGTGCGCGGCGACCTCGAGATCAAGCAGGCGGTGACCATGGCCGCGGAAGCCGGCCGCAAATACATCAACGTCGCCAGCGAGTCGCTTGGCGGTTAACCCTTTGCCCCCTATTTTAGGGGCATGGACGCCGCAGCGAATGCCGGCCGGGCGCTGGCGCAGCAGATGACCATCGTCAACCGCAAGGGCCTCCACGCCCGCGCCTCGGCGCGGTTCGTGCGCATGGCCGAATGCTACGAGGCCGAGATCAAGGTCACCCGCGATGGAACGACGGTCTCGGGCGGCTCGATCATGGGGCTGATGATGCTGGGCGCCGGTCCGGGCTCGACGATCCTGGTGCAGGCGACCGGCCGTCAGGCACGCGAGGCGCTCGACGCCATCACGACGCTGGTCGAGAACGGCTTCGACGAGGACAGTCTCGGTCCGGAGTAGCGGCAAACGGGGGAACGCCGCCCCGCGCCAAGCCGTTGCACGGCCATGAAACGCGGCTATCTCCCCGGGCTCGGAGGGACGTGATGCGCAGAACACTGGCGGTGATCGGGGGGCTGGCGCTGGGGCTCTGCTTCTCGCAGTTCCCCGAATACGCGCAACAGTACGAGCAGCGGCTGGGCGGCGCGGTCGACGAGCTCAAGGCGATCGTCGCCGACTTCGACAGCGACGCGACCCGGTTCGGCCTGACCCGGGAACAGGCGCTGCAGCGCTATGCCGTGTCGCCCGACGATTTCCTCGTGGCGCGGGGGACCAGCATGGACCGCACGCTCAGCCGCTACACGATGCTGAGCAAGATGCTGGCCGATCTGCAATCGGCCGGTCCGCTCGATCGGGTGGTGCACCTCGGCGATTACCTCGATCCGGACATCGCCTCGCGGGCGCTCGAGACCTACAAGCCGGCGGTGCCGGTGACGGCGGAAGGGCTGGGCTGGGGTCTTGCCGGCTGGCTGCTCGGGTACCTGCTGCTCTATCCGCTGCTCGGCTTCTTCACCCTCCCCTTCCGCTGGCGGCGGGGCCGGACGCCGCACCGGCGCGCACCGCTCTGGCGGCGGGCGCCGCGCGAAGTGGTGGTCGAAACGGTGACGCTCAAGGAGGTCGCCAGCAACCGCGCGGAGACGCAGCGGCAGATCGACGAGCGGATCATCCGCGGGATATAAAGCTTTCTTTATATCCCCATTGCCGGAGCGTGGCGCCGCCGCTATAGAGCAGCCCACACACGATCTGCGGAGACCTCCCGATGGCCGACTATTCCGTCAAAGACATTTCGCTCGCCGACTACGGCCGCAAGGAAATCGGCATGGCCGAGATCGAGATGCCGGGCCTGATGGCGATCCGCGAAGAGTACGCGGCGAGCCAGCCACTCAAGGGCGCGCGCATTGCCGGCTCGCTCCACATGACCATCCAGACCGCGGTGCTGATCGAGACGCTGGTGGCGCTTGGCGCCGAGGTGCGTTGGGTCAGCTGCAACATCTTTTCGACGCAGGACCACGCGGCGGCGGCGATCGCCAAGGCCGGCGTGTCGGTGTTCGCGCACAAGGGCGAGACGCTCGCCGAATACTGGGACTTTACCGACCGGATGATGGACTGGCCGGGCGGGCAGACGCCCAACATGATCCTCGACGACGGCGGCGATGCCACGATGCTGGTGCTGACCGGCGCCAGGGCCGAGACCGATCCCTCGATCCTCGGCAAGCCCGGTAACGAGGAAGAAGAGATCTTCTTCGCCACGATCAAGAAGCGGCTCGCCAGGAGCCCGAAGTTCTATTCGACCATCCGGGCCAACATCCGCGGCGTGAGCGAAGAGACGACCACCGGCGTGATGCGGCTCTACCAGCTGCACGAAAAGGGCGAGCTGCCCTTCCCGGCGATCAACGTCAACGACAGCGTCACCAAATCGAAGTTCGACAACAAGTACGGCACGCGCGAATCGCTGGTCGACGCGATCCGCCGCGGCACCGACGTGATGATGGCCGGCAAGGTCGCGATCGTCTGCGGCTATGGCGACGTGGGCAAGGGCTCGGCGGCGTCGCTCAAGGGCGCCGGCGCGCGCGTGCTGGTGACCGAGGTCGATCCGATCTGCGCGCTGCAGGCGGCGATGGACGGGTTCGAGGTGGTGACGCTGGAGGATGCCGCGCACCGCGCCGACATCGTCGTGAGCGCCACCGGCAACAAGGACATCATCACCGTCGATGCCATGCGGCAGATGAAGGACATGGCGATCGTCTGCAACATCGGCCACTTCGACAACGAGATCGACGTCGCGGGGCTGCGCAACTTCAAGTGGACCAACGTCAAGCCGCAGGTCGACATCGTTGAGCTGAGCTCTGGCAAGCGCGTGGTGCTGCTGAGCGAAGGCCGCCTCGTCAACCTCGGCAACGCCACGGGCCATCCGAGCTTCGTGATGAGCGCCTCGTTCTCCAACCAGACGCTGGCGCAGATCGAGCTCTGGACCAACGGCAAGAAGCTCGAGCACAAGGTGCACGTGCTGCCCAAGCGGCTCGACGAGAAGGTCGCGGCGCTGCACCTGGCCAAGCTCGGGGCCAAGCTCACCGTGCTGACCAAGCCGCAGGCCGACTACATCGGCGTGCCGCAGAACGGCCCGTTCAAGTCCGAGCATTATCGGTACTGACCGCACCGGTCCCTGCGTTAACCACTCGTTCCCGGTTCGGACTCGGGTCAATCCCTCATCGGGTGCATTTGCTTGCTGTGCACAGGGGGGCGGACTCTTTTGCGCGAGTCGGCGCCTCGCTATGGTGAGCTGATTCGGGGGCAGCCCCTGGGCGCGGCAGAAACGCGGCGCCGCAGCGGGCAGCGGTCGGAGCGTTCGCTCCGTGTAGTGGTCTGTCGCGTCGCGGGGTCCGTTGGCCCTGTTGCGGGCGCGCGCGTACGCCAGCGTTTTCCGGCGAAGCAGTTCCCCGTCCCGTCGGACGGGGTGTGGCGGATTCATTTTTCGGAGTGTTTCATGGGGCCGGAGGGATTCCGGAAACGATTGGGATTCGCGCTTGCCGGCGCCGGTCTGCTGACACTCGTTTCCGCCGTTCCCGCGCTGAGCCAGAGCGCCATGTCCGCCAATCTGATCGGCGCGGTGCCGTTCGGCATTGCCCTCGGCGTCGGCGCCTTCGGCCTCCTCGGTCTCGCTTTGGTGCGCAACATGGTGCGCGACGGCCGCCGGGCGCAGGGGCGCGCGACCGGCCAGATCGCGACGCTGCGCGCGGCGGTCGACGAATACGAGGCGCTGCTGTCGGGCACCGGCGAGATCACCGTGGTGTGGAGCAGCCGCAGCGGCAGCCCCAAATTCCTCGGCCCGGCTTCGGCGGTGCTGCCGGCCGGCCGGCGCCCGGAAGCGCTGCTCGATTTCCCGTCCTGGCTCGGCGGCACCGATGCCGAAACGCTGACTGCCGCGCTCAAGGAGCTGCGCACCGGCGGGCAGGGTTTTGACCTCACCTTCGGCGCGCTCGACGGGCGGCCGATGCGTGTGATCGGCTGGTCGCTCGGCACCGGCACCGCCATGCGCGTGCGCCCGCTGCCGCGGACTGCCGCGACGCCGGTGCGCCCGCCCGACGCGGAAACTCTCGTCCGGCAATGGCCGGAGCCGGCGCTGCTCTATGGCGAGGGCAACCGGGTGAGCACGGCCAATGCCGCCTATCAGGCGCTGAGCCGGAGCAGGAGCGGCACGCCGGCCGAGATCGGGGCGGCGGCCGGGTTCGAGCTCATCGACCTTGCTTTTGCCGGCAGCCGCGGCGCGGTGCTGCGGGCGCGGCCGGCGGCGGCCGCCGCGCCGGCACCGCATGCCGCCGCGGAAGGCCTCGCGCATCTAGGCGCCATCATCGACGCGCTGGCGATGCCGATTGCGATCTTCAATGCGCGGCGCGAGCTGGTGCAATCGAACCGCGCCTATGCGGCGCTCTGGTCGCTCGATGCCAAATGGCTGAAGCCGGGTCTCGACGAACGCGCCATCCTCGACCGGCTTCGCACGATGGGGATGCTGCCGGCCGAGCCCGACTATCAGGCGTGGCGGGCGCGGCACCTCCAATCCTACACGCTCAAGGCGCCGCGCGAGAGCGAGCCCTGGTACCTGCCCGATGGCCGCGTGGTGCAGGTGATCTCGGCGCCGGCGGGCCCGCATGGCGGGGTGATCTATGTCTTTGAGGACATCACCGACCAGCTGACGCTCAAGAGCCAGCACCAGACGCAGATCGACGTGCAGCGCTCGACGCTCAATGCGCTCAGCGAAGGCGTCGCGGTGTTCGGCACCAACGGGCGGCTGACGCTCAGCAACCCGCGGCTCTCGGTGCTGTGGAAGCTGCCGACGAACCTGCTCGAGAGCAAGCCGCATATCGACCAGATTATCGAGGCGGTGTCGCGGGCGCTGCCCGAAGACGGGGCGAGCCTCTGGCGCAATCTCAAGCGCGCGATCGTCGACCTCAACCCCACCCGCACCGACGACAAGGGCCGCATCGCCCGCACCGACGGGCGCCTGCTCGACTACGCCATCACCCGCCTGCCCGACGGGCAGACGATGATGACCTTCGTCGACGTGACCGAAAGCGCCAACTACCAGCGCGTGCTGACCGAGCGCAACGAGGCGCTGATCACCGCCGACCGGCTCAAGGACGCGTTCGTCCAGAACGTCAGTTACGAGCTTCGTTCGCCGCTCACCAACATCATCGGCTTTGCCGACCTCCTCGCCTCGGGCACGGTGGGGCCGCTCAACGACAAGCAGAAGGCCTACACCGACTACATCCGCGCCTCGAGCGTGACGCTCGGGGTGCTGATCGACAACATCCTCGATCTCGCGACGGTGGACGCCGGCATCGCCGAGCTGAGGCCCGAGCCGCAGGACGTGCCGGCGTTGATCGAGAAGGCGCGCGCGGGCCTCGCCGCGACCTTCCCCGAAGTCGACGGCGAAAAGCCGCTCAACCTCCGCGTGGTCATCCCCGAGGAGCTCCCATCGCTCCTCGCCGACGGCACCCGCATCGTCCAGGTGCTCTACAACCTGCTCTCGACCGCGGCGCGGTTCTCCGAGCCCGGGGCGCCGGTAACGCTGACGGTGATCGAGCGCAACGGGCGGATGCTGTTCACCGTGGAAGACGAGGGCGCGCAGACGAGCGAAGAAATGCGGGCGGCGCTCAACGCCCGGCCCGATGCGGCGCCGGGCCGGCAGCGCGGCGCGGGGCTCGGCCTTGCCATCGTGCGGAGCTTCGTTTCGATGCATGGCGGCACGATCAGCGTCGAGCGGCGCGAGCCGCGCGGCAGCCGCGTGGTGGTGAGCCTGCCCATCGCCAGCGCCTATTCGAGCGCGGCGGAATAGGTTCCGGCGGGGCGGCGCAAATGCTATCGCTCGGGCATGGGCGACGAGCGCATTTTCCTCACTGACGATGCGGCGACGGCGGCGCTGGGCGCGCGGCTCGCGGCAACGCTGTCGCCCGGCGACGTGGTGCTGCTCGAAGGCGGCCTCGGCAGCGGCAAGACGGCGCTGGCGCGCGCCATGATCCGCGCGCTGATGGGCGAACCGGCGCTCGAGGGGCCCTCCCCGAGCTTTGCGCTGGTGCAGCCTTATGCGGGTGCGGGCCGCACCGTGCTGCACGCCGACCTCTATCGGCTTGCCGGCTCGCGCGAGGCGGACGAGCTCGGGCTCTTCGCCGACCCCGCTTCCATCGTCCTCGTCGAGTGGCCCGAGCGCGCGCCCGATCTCGCCCGGCGCGCGACGCTGACGGTGACGCTCGGCATCCCGCGCGATGGCGTCGGGCGCGTGGCGGAGATTTCGCGGTGACGCGGGCGCGGATTTTTTCCATCGCCCCGCAGGGCCGCTTCCTCGAGGTGCTGGCCGACCGCGTGCTCGACGGCACGCTGCTGAGCGGCTGGGACCGGAGCGGGCCGTTCTGGCTCAGCGACGTCACGATCATCCTGCCCACGCGGCGGGCGCGGCTGACGCTGGCCGAACTCTTCGCCGCGCGGCTGGGGGGTGCGGCGCTTCTCCCCGACATCCGCACCTTCGGCGGCGCGAGCGCGGAGGAGGAGCCGTTCCTGCCGTTGTTCGAGGAGGGACCGGCGCCCGCCGAGGCCTCGCCGCTCGAACGGCGGCTGGCGCTGTCGCGGCTGGTGCGGGGGTTCGCGCAGCACGCGGACGGTTTTGCCGCGCCACCCAATGCCGCCGAGATCCTGCGGCTCGCCGACTCGCTCGGAACGCTGGCCGACGACTTCACCATCGAAGGCGTGCGCCCGGAGGCGCTGGCGCAGATCGTGCCGGAGGAGCTGGCGGGGAACTGGCAGCAGATCCTCGACTTCCTCAGGATCGCGCTCGCGGCGTGGCCGGCGCGGCTCGCCGAGCTCGGCAAGGTGGATGCCGCGGCGGCGCGCAACCAGCGTCTGCGGCGGCAGGCCGCGGCCGCGCCGGCACTCTATGGCGCGCGCCCGGTGATCGCGGCGGGCTCGACCGGCTCGATCCCGGCCACGGCCGCGCTGCTCGACGCGATCGGCCGGCTCGAGCGCGGCGCGCTGGTGCTGCCTGGGCTCGACACGGGCCTCAGCGCCGCGCAGCACGAACAGTTGCTCGACGGCGAGACGACCCAGGGGCACCCGCAATATGGTCTCGCGAGGCTGCTGCGGGCGCTCGGCGCCGGCATCGCCGAGGTCGAGGAGCTGGCGGGCGACGCGCCGCGCACGCGCCTCGTGCGCGCCGCCCTCGCCCCGGCGGACGAAACCACCGCGTGGCCCGTGGCCCGCGGCGAAATCGACATCGGCGCCGGCCTTGCGGGGATTGCCGTGCTGGCGGCGGCCAATGTCGACGACGAGGCGCGGGCGGTGGCGCTCGCGGCCCGCGATGCGCTCGCGGCGCGGCGCAGCGTCGGCATCGTCACGCGCGACCAGACGCTCGGCCGGCGGATCGCGGCGGAGCTCGGCCGGCACGGCATCGCGGTCGACGATCCGGCGGGTGTACCGCTGTTCCAGTCGGGCGCGGGACGGCTGGCGCGGCAGGTGATCGCGCTCACCGCCAGCCGGTTCGCTCCGGTGGACCTGATCGCGCTCCTCAGCAATGGCGCCGTTCGCCTCGGCCTCGAACGGACCGACCTGCGCCGGCTGACCGGCGGCCTCGACCGGCGGCTCCGGCGGAAGCGGCCGCTGCCGGGCCTCGCCGGCCTGCTGGCGATGGCCGAGAGCGACGACACGCGCACTCTGCTCGAGCGGCTGGGCGAGGCGGTGGACCCGATGACGGCGCTGCTGGCGCGGCCGGCCGTCACCGGGCCGGAGCTCGCCGCGGCCCTCGGGGCGAGCCTTGGCGCGCTCACCGGCGATGCGGCGCTGCCCGGCGGGCCGGAATTCGCGCAATGGGCCGACGCCCTCGCGGCGCTCGCCGACGGCGGCACGCCGTTTCCGCCGCGCGATCTCGAGGGCGTGCTCGCGGCGCTGATGGCGGGCGCGACGGTGCAGCCGGCGGAGCGGCGGCGCGACGACATCCACATCTGGGGCGAGCTCGAAGCGCGGCTGCAGAACCCCGACCTCATGATCCTCGCCGGGCTCAACGAGGACATCTGGCCGGCGCCGGCCGATCCCGGCCCCTGGCTCAGCCGCGGCATGCGGGTGACGCTCGGGCTCGAGCCGCCGGAGCGGCAGCAGGGGCAGGCGGCGCACGATTTCGAGATGGCGGTGGGCAATGCCGAGGTGCTGCTCGCCTATGCCGGACGGATCGGCGGCGCGCCGGCCCTGCCCTCGCGGCTGCTGCAGCGGCTCGACGCGTTCATCGGCGAAGATGCCGCGACGGGGTTGCGGTCACGGGGCGAGCGCTGGCTTGCCGTGGCGCGCGCGATCGACGATCCCGGCCTGCCGCGGCCGGCCCTGCGGCCGGCGCCGCGCCCGCCGGCGGAGCTGCGCCCGCGGCGGCTCTCGATCACCGAGATCGAGACGCTGATGCGTTCGCCCTACGACATCTACGCCAAACACGTGCTGCGGCTCGCCCGCATGGAGCCGCTCGGCGCCGAGCCGGATGCGCGCGACCGCGGCAACGGCATCCACAAGGTGTTCGAGCGCTTCGTCGCCGAAGGCCACGGCGTCGACGATCCCGAGGCGGCGGCGACAATGCTTGGCATGGCCGAGCAGGAATTCTCGACGCTCGAGGCGATCGGGGAGCGCCGCGACATCTGGGTGCGCCGCTTCGCCCGCGCCGCGGAAGAGTTCCTCGGCTTCGAACGGGAGCGCGACGCGGCGATCGCCGAACGGCATGCCGAGCACAAGGGCGAATGGGTATTCCCGGCGCTCCAGAACTTCGTTCTGGTCGGCAAGGCGGATCGGCTCGACCGCCGCAACGACGGGCTCTATGAAATCCTCGATTTCAAGACCGGCGGCGTGCCACAGCCCAAGGACATGACGGCGTTCGATGCGCCGCAGCTCCTGCTCGAGGCGGCGATGCTGCGGGCCGGCGCCTTCCCCGGCATCGCGCCGGCCGACAGCGCGGCGCTCACCTACATCAAGATCGGCCTCGGCCCGGCGGCGTTCGAGCTCCGTCCGTTCAAGCTGCGCAAGGGGATGACGCTGATTGCGGCG
>CAYRZM010000083.1:0-6077 GCA_964428685.1 uncultured Devosia sp.
GGACTGGATCGACGGGGTGGTGATGCCGACGATCTGGAAAAAGCGCTACGGCAAGGGCCGGGTGTTCTATTCGGCGCTCGGGCACCGGGCGGCCGAATTCGACGTGCCGGAAATGGCGACTATCCTGCGCCGCGGCCTCAACTGGGCGGCACGCGCCGAGACCTGACCCCCGCCCCCCGGCGGCCCGATGCTCACAGCTATTCACGCCCAAGTGGCGGGACGTGACTTGAAACTTGCGGGGAAACGGCGCCGTTTCTCTCGCCTGAGAGCGGCAAGAGACGGCTTCGGGGGAACGGCATGGCTGTCATCGAACAGGGCGCGCCGGCGGGGATGATGCCGGGCGCGCGCAACACGGCAAGCGCGTTGAGCCTGCTGGGCGCCGTGACGGGCGCGGGCGCGATCGTCCTGATGCTGGCGGCGCACGATCTTGCCACCGCGTGGGGAATGGACCGCACGCTCTCGGTGGTGCCGCTGTCGCTGCTCTGCGCTTCGGTGGTGTTCATGCTCGCCGGCGGCATCGTCGCGTTCAGCCGGCTCGGGCTCGGCGGCACCATTGCCCTGGTGGGCGCGCTGTTCTGGATCGCCGGGTGCATCACCTTCTCGAGCTTCGGCTGGGTGCTGGCTGTGCCGGTGGTGCTCGGCTTTCTCGGCGGGCTCACCGGCATGATCGCCAACGATCGGCTGGCGAGCGAGAGCGACAGCCGGCTTGTGCTGCGCCAGAGCGGGATCACGCGGCTCACCCACTGGGTGTGGGCGGTGGCGATGTTCTTCCTGCTGCTCTCGGGGCTGCAGATTTTCAACGCGCGGCCGGACCTCTATATCGGCCTGCAGTCGGGCTTCGGCTTCGACAACGCGATCCTCGACATCTACGCGGTCAACACGCCGAACGGTCCGCGCGGGCAGACCAAGGTGCTGGGACAGGTGTTCGACACGACCGGCGTCCTCGGGATGAGCGGGTCGGCGGAGCAGCCCAGTTTCACCGGCTTTCCGGCATGGGCGACGATCCCGTCCTACCGCGACCTCGCGACGGGGCGCGTGGTGCACTTCTTCTTTGCCTGGATCCTCGTGGGCACGCTGTTCATCTGGCTGATCAACGCGCTGAGCTCGGGGCATCTGTGGCGCGACATCATTTTGAAGCCGCGCGATTTCCGCGAGCTGCCGCGCGACATCATCGACCATCTGAGGCTGCGCTTCAGCCACGGCACGACGTATTCGCCGCTGCAGAAGATCGCCTATTTTGGCGTGCTGGTGATCGCCTTCCCGCTGATCATCCTCACGGGCCTCACGATGTCGCCCGGAATGGACTCGGCAGCGCCGTGGCTGATCGAGCTCTTCGGCGGGCGACAGACGGCGCGGACGATCCATTTCTTCACGATGGCGGCATTCGTGCTGTTCTTCGTGGTGCACATCATCATGGTGCTACTCGCCAACCCGATCAACGAGCTCCGCTCGATGATCACCGGCTACTACCGAACCGGGGTGAAACATGGTTCCAGCGAGGCGGAGCACTGAGATGGGCAAGCTGATCCTGTCGCGCCGCACGTTCCTCACCGGCTCCGCCGCGGGGGTGTCGAGCCTGGTTCTCGCCGGCTGCGACCAGTTCGATTTCCTCGGCGCGACCGACAACAGCGTGCGCAACTTCATCGAGCGCGCCAACACGCTGACCTACCAGACGCAGCGGATCCTCGCCGGCGAGCAGGCGCTGGCACCGACCTATGACGAAAGCGAAATCCGCCAGCCGCAGCGGCCGAACGGCTCGACCGATCCGCAGACCGATGCCTATCTGATGCTCAAGGCGAACAACTTCGCCGACTACAAGCTGAGGATCACCGGCCTCGTCGAGACGCCGCAGGAGTTCTCGCTCGATCAGTTGCGCAACATGCCGGCGCAGAGCCAGGTGACGCGGCACGACTGCGTCGAGGGCTGGAGCTGCATCGCCAAATGGACCGGCACGCGGCTCGGGCCGCTGCTCGATCTGGCGCGGCCCAAGGCGTCGGCGCGGTTCATCGTCTATCACTGCTACGACACGATGGGCGGCGGGCTCAGCGGGCCGGAGGCCTATTACGAAAGCTCGGACCTGATCGACGGCTACCACCCGCAGACGCTCCTCGCCTACGGGCTCAACAACCAAACCTTGCCGGTCAGCAACGGAGCCCCGGTGCGGGTGCGGATCGAGCGGGCGCTCGGCTACAAGCAGCCCAAATACGTCCACACGCTCGAGCTGGTCGACAGCTTCGCCAAGTTCGGCCAGGGCAATGGCGGCTACTGGGAAGACCACGGCTACGACTGGTATGGCGGGATCTAGCGCCGCCGCGGCCCGCCGATCGTTAACCTTTTGTTAACATTGTCTGCATTGCTGGGGTAAGCTCTGCTAAGCTTGGAAAAATAGCCTTGGCGGGGGATATCATGCAGCGATCCTGGAAGAATCTGGCGGCGGCGGCGGCGCTTATCGGGGCGATGGCGGGACCGGTGGCGGTGCTGGCGCAGGGCCTGCCGACGCTGACGCTGATGGCGCAGGCGGGCGCCTTCACGGGCAAGTGGGTCTATCGCAGCTTTTCGGTGAGCACGAAGCCGGGCGACACGCTCGCCAAGCTGCAGCTCGGGCTCAACGAGCTGACGCTGACCGAACAGAACGGGCGGATCGCCGGGCAGCGCACCGGGCAGGGCGTCACTTACGATCTGAGCGGCAACGCCTTCTACGCGCCCAAGCAGGGCGCGACGATCCGGCTCCACGGCACGGCGACGATTTCGGGCAAGACCTACAACTACGACTATTTCGGCTACCTGATCCCGGCGTGGTCGGTGGGCGGCACGCAGCCCGACACCATTATGGGCACGGTGCTGCGCTCGGATCCGGCCAATCCGGCCAACGCGCCGCTCATCGCGTCGTTCGCCGCGACGCGCGAATAGAACGGCATTAAAGCGGCGGATACCACGCCGGGAGGTTGTCCGCCGTCCGCGGACGACCTCATGGTATGACAGGCTCGCCCGAAGGTGAGCCCATGTATGCCTGGCAGATATTCTATCAGCGCAACCGGCGATTGCTGTTCCGCTACGGCGCGGCGGCGGTGATCGGGATCGGCGCGCTCATCGCGCTGATGCCGCGGCTCGGCGCGCGGGAAGCGGACGTGGCGTCGACGGAAGCCGGCCTGATGGTCACCCCGGCGCCGATGGCGAGCGCGCAATTCGTTCACCAGTACGACCTGGTTTATCGCGCCGGGCTGTAATCCAAGCCTTGCATCGGCGCCCGGATTGGCCCATATGCGGGCCATCGCGACCGGGCCAGGGGCCCGAGATCGCCAGCTTCTCTTCTTATCGACGATTGCGGTGAGCGGCGAAGTGGCCCGGAGACCATCCCGGGTTTGAAACGCACCCGCGCGATAAGATTTATCGCCCGATTGCACTGTTCCACCCGCCAGCGCGGAGCGCGGCGGCGCGTGCCCGGATGGTCCGGGCGCGCCAATGAAAGTTATCCATGACCAACTCCACATTCGCGACCCTCGGCCTGCCGGCGACGATCCTCGGCGCCCTCGACAAGGCCGGGTTCGTGACGCCGACGCCGATCCAGGCGAAGGCGATCCCGCCGCAGCTCGAAGGCCGCGACATCCTGGGCATTGCCCAGACCGGCTCGGGCAAGACCGCGGCGTTCGGCTTGCCGATCATCGCCGGCATCGCGGCGCTCAAGGGACGCTCCAATCCGCTGACGACGCGGGCGCTGATCCTTGCGCCGACGCGCGAGCTCGCGGTGCAGATCGAAGAGGTGCTGCACAAGCTCTCGGGGGGGATGCGGCTTTCGACCGTGCTCGTTCTCGGCGGCACCTCGCGCTTTGCGCAGGTGCAGAAGATCGCCAAGGGCGTCGATGTCGTGATCGCTACGCCCGGCCGGCTGAAAGACCTGCTCGACGACAAGAAGCTCCGGCTCAACGAGACGCGCTGGCTGGTGCTCGACGAAGCCGACCGGATGCTCGACATGGGCTTCATCCACCCGGTCAAGCAGATCGCCGCGGCGATCGGGCCCCGCCGGCAGACGGCGCTGTTTTCGGCCACCATGGCCAAGGAGATCGCCGAGCTGGCCAAGGGGCTGCTGAACGATCCGGTGCGGGTCGAGGCCTCGCCGCCGGCAACGACCGTGGGCACCATCGACCAGCGGGTGATCCTTTCGGGCTCCAAGCAGAAGCGCGCCGAGCTCAATACGCTGCTGGCCGATCCGGCGCTCAAGCGCGTCATCATCTTTTCGCGCACCAAGCACGGGGCCGACCGGGTGGCCAAGAACCTCGCCATCGACGGGCACGAGGCGGCGGCGATCCACGGCAACAAGAGCCAGAATGCGCGGCAGGCGGCGCTCAAGGCGTTTGCCGCCGGGCAGGTGCGCATCCTCGTTGCCACCGACATCGCGGCGCGCGGGATCGATGTGCCCAACATCACCCATGTCATCAATTACGAGCTGCCGGACGATCCCGAGAACTACGTGCACCGCATCGGCCGCACGGCGCGGAACGGTGCTTCGGGCTTCGCCATCACGCTCTGCGACGGCACCGAGCGCGACAAGCTGCGCGATGTCGAGCGGCTGATCCGGCGGACCTTGCCCACGACGGGTGAGATCAAGCATCCGGAGCTGACGGCGCCCAAGGCGCGGACGCCGCATCGCGGGCAGGGACCGAAGCCGAATGTGGCGCGGCCGGAGGGCCAGAAGCGCAAGGCGGGCAATGCCGGGCGGCATTTCTCCGGCGCCAAGAAGGCAGCGATCGCCCGCGGGCGTTCCGGCGGCAACGGCCGTCCGCAGGGCCAGGCGCGCGGACCGTCGCGGCCGCGGGCAGCGCGAACGGCCTGAACGCCCGATAAATCGGGGGTTCCGGGAACATTCAACCGGCGATCCGCATTGTGCGCCCAATGGATTTGGGAGCACGGGTCATGCTCAAGGTCGCTCTGGTTGTGCTGTTTCTCGCCTCGCTCGGGGCGCTGAGCGCGGCGGCTGCCGCGATTCCGGCGCCGGCCAACGTCGTCGAGGCGGGTCTCTAGGAGGCCGGAATGACGTCGCTGCAGCTCGCCGCCCTCTGCGCGTCGATCGTCCTGGTGCTGATGCTCGGAGCCGGCTACCTGCTGAGCGCGGGCTGACCGCCGGGCATCGCCGCGCCAAGCGGCGCCGATTCCGCGGCGCGCGTCAGGGCCGCCACGGCGCGGTCGCTCAGATCTTCCGCATCCTCGGTCGAGAGCGCATCGCCGGCATAGCCGATGTTGAGATCGATCGCGCCGTCCTTCTCGAAACTCACGATGAAGAGCGAGGGCCCGAACATCTCGACCGACACCGAGCCGCTGGTGCCATCGATGCTGAAGGGCCCGTAGTCGCCGGTGAAATGCGCTTCGCCTGCCGTGGTGATGGCGATGCCGTCGATGCGGCGGCGATGCGTCATGGTGGGGATGGTTTCCTTGCGGATGACGTCCCAGGTCGCAAGCTTCATCACCGAGGCGGATTCCTGGTCGCGGGCGATGGCGGAGATGAGCTTGAAGCTCAGATCGCCGGCCATGGCCCAGAAGTCTTCGCCGATGTCGTGACGGGTGCGCAGGATGTCGATGTAGCAGCCGAAGGCGGTGATCGGCAGCGGCGGCTTCATCATGCGGCGAAGCTCGACCGTCGAGAGGATGGTCATCTCATTGAGGCCGAACTTTTCGCGTGTCGCGGTGAGGAACGCCGCGCCGATGGCGCCGTGCATGGTGGTGCGGTGGGCGCGGATGGCGGCGCGCAGTGCCTCGCCGACATTGGCGCCGATGTGGCGCTCGACCTGGAGGCCGATGCGGCGCGGATTGGGCACCTCGGTCTTGGGGAAGCGGATCGCCGGCTGGTACTTCTTGGTGCCGCTGTCGGGCTTTTTCGGCAGCCCGCTTTCGAGCGAGGGCGGCAGGCCGATCTGCACGGGCGGCTGCGCCTCCATGGCTGCGGGATCGTTGAAGTAGCGGAAGAGCTGGTCGTTGAGCATGCTGCCCGCCTGCGCATCGATGATGGCGTGGTCGAGCGTGGTGATGAGGTGCATGAGGTCGGCGCCCTCGTGCGTGCGGACGAGGACGACCCGGATGCGCGG
>CAYRZM010000084.1:0-28580 GCA_964428685.1 uncultured Devosia sp.
GCGCGGCGCCGGCGGCGAAATCCAGATCACCGACGCCATGCAGTCGCTGATGCGCCAGCAGGCCTTCACCGGCGTCAAATATGTCGGCAGGAGTTTCGACTGCGGCGGCAAGGTCGGCTTCCTCCTCGCCAACGTCGCCTATGCCCTCGACCGCCCCGACATCGCCGGACCGTTCCTGAGCGAGCTCAGGAAGATGGATCTGAGCTGAGGCGCGACACGCCCTCGTGGTTCGACAGGCTCACCATGAGGGCTACTGGGGCTTCCGTGAGACACTGACGCTCGCCCGCTGAGACCCTCATCCTGAGCCTGTCGAAGGACGAGGGTCGGGAACGCGAAGGCCCTGCGCTACCCCGAAATCTTGAGGCCAAGCGTCACCGCCTGCGTGTCGGTCGCCGGACCGGGCGGCACGAAGCTGTGGGTGAAGAGGTAGTCGGCGGTCCACGTCGTGCCGGGCGACGGCGCAAAATCGAGCCCCGCCCCGTAGCTGTAGCCGTTGTCGACATCGCCGGTGCCGAGCGTCGTCGTCTCGTTCCAGCCGGCGCTGCCGCGGAGCGTGAGTCCGCCGCCCACATTGACGGCGGCATTACCGGTCAGTGTCGTTGAAACATCGGTATCGCCGGGCGTGTTGGACGACGGGCCGATGCCCGTGTCGAGCGCCGCGCTCAGCGTCAGCGCATCGGCCGGCGTGAAACTCACCTTGCCGTCATAGACCCAGCCCAGCCGGTCGGTGAGCGAGGCGTCGGTGTAGTCGTGCCAGGCGGGACCCGCCGAGAGCTCGGCGCTCAGGAACCCATCGTCGTTGTAGGCAAGGCCCGCGCGGAGCGTCGTCGTCTGCCCATCGAGCGGCACCAGCAGCGTCGGATCGGCGGCATCGAACTTCTGGTACGATTCCGTGCCGTCGAGGAACGCGGTCATCACCGGCGTCATCTCGTAGCCGAGCCGCAGCTCGCCGTTCGCCTGCCAGTATTGCCTGGACGTGTTGTCGACCGTCGAGCTGTCGTCGAGCGTCGTCTCGCCCTCCATGAACCGCTGCACGCTGAGCGTGCCCGTCACTTCGAGCGGATCGAAATCGTGCGTCGCCGAAGCGGTGGCGGTGCCGGTGAATTCGAGCGGCGCGATCGCAGTGTTGGCGGGAAGCGACGTGTCGTCGAGGCTCGGCTGCATCAGGTCGAGATCGAGCGCCTCGCTGATCGAGGTGGCCTCGTCGATGCTGCCCTGCCCTTCGGCATTGAGGTGGAGATCGTCGACCGTGAACTTGCCCGACTGGTCGACCGCAAGCTCGGCGCCCGCGCTGACCGTGCTGCTGCCGAGCGGCCCGCTGAGATCGACCGTCGCTTCGGGCGCGATGATCGTCTCGTAGGTTCCGGTGCCGCTGCCGTCGACGGTGTATTGACCGCGGAGCGCCACGTCCCAGCCGACGGGGGAATCGCTGCCCGACTTGCCGGCACCGGCGGCGAGGGCCGGCGCCGCCAGGAGCAGCGCCGGCACCAGACCCACACTCAACACCACAACGCGGCGCAACTGCCGTCTCCTCGATACCCTCAGGGCCGGGGAAAGCCTTGCGCGCTTATGGTTAATGAAGGCTTGAAACGGGCCGCCGCGCCGCGGGCTTCAGCTCTCGTTAACCATCGGATTTAAAGAGGATTTATCCATTCCCGGGCAAACGTTGGGGCGGCCGGTTTTGGCCGCACGACCCCCAGGATTTTCCGTGGACATCGCGACTCTCATCGGCATCGTCGGCGGCTTCGGCATGCTGTTCGGCGCCATCATGATCGAAGGCTCGAACCCGATGAGCTTTCTCAACGTGCTGGCGACCGTCGTCGTGGTCGGCGGCGGCACCATGGCGGTGATGGGCCGCTACACCCTGGGCGGCTTCCTCCACGGCTTCGGCAACGGCATCAAGGGCGTGCTGTTCCACAAATCGGTCTCGACCGTAAAGCTGATCGACCAGCTTTCCGAGATCGCCGAGACCATGCGCCGGCAGGGCCCGATCGCCCTCGAGCAGGTCGAGGTCGCCGATCCCTTCATGAAGCGCGGTGTGCGGATGATCGCCGACGGCTTTTCGGCCGAGGCGCTGCGCGCGTCGCTCGAGCGCGAGCGCGACCTCGATTACGAGCGCATCCACCACGGCCACGTGATCTTCAAGGCCTTCGGCGAAGCCGCCCCCGGCATGGGCATGGTCGGCACGCTGATCGGCCTTGTCTCGATGTTCGGCCACATGGACGATCCCAAAAAGATCGGCCCCGGCATGGCCATTGCGCTCCTCACCACGCTTTACGGCGCCGTGCTCGCCAACGTCGTCATGCTGCCCATCGCCGACAAGCTCGCCAACCGCGCCGAGGAGGAAGGCACCAACCGCAGCCTCATCATCGAGGCGCTGGTGATGGTGCGCGAGGGCAAGAACCCGACCACGATCAAGGACGAGCTCGCGAGCTACCTGCCGCTCCACACCCGGCACAAGGTGCTCGAGGAAGAAGAAGCCGCGTAATGGCCAAGAAGGGACACGGCGGCGGCGGCGGACACGGCGGCGCCTGGGTCATTTCCTTCGCCGACCTGATGAGCCTGCTGATGGCGTTCTTCGTCATGCTGCTGAGCTTTTCGGTGCAGGACCAGGAAAAGCTGAACATGGCGGCGGGCTCGGTGCAGAATGCCTTCGGCATCCAGCCCTATTCCGACATGACCGGCATGATCGAGCGCAGCGGCAACCCCAAGCGCGATTTCCTCAAGGACATGACGCCGGGCGAGATGAAGGCCTCGACCGAATTCGCCACCCAGCACAACCCGGACCACGAGAGCCAGGGACAGGAAGCCAACACCTTCGCCAAGGAGCGCACCGACATCGAGCGGCAGGCGCAGTACGCGCTCGCCGCGGCCAGCCTCAAGCAGGCATGGCAGGACCTGCCCGACATCACCGCCGTCGCCGACCACATCCAGGTCGAGCAGACGGACGACGGGCTCAACATCGTCATCGCCGACCAGGACGGCCGGGCGATGTTCCCCGAGGGCAGCAAGTATCCCTACGAGATGACGCGCAAGGCCCTCGCCGCCATGGCACCCTCGCTCGCGAAACTCCCCAACCGGATCCGCATCTCGGGCGACACCGCCGCCGGCGGCACCTACGACAATCCGCGCTACGGCCCGTGGGAGCTGAGCTTCGACCGTGCCAATGTAGCCCGCCAGATCCTCGAGGAATTCGGCGTGCCGGACGACCGCATCGAAAGTGTCGTCGGCAACGGCACCGCCGACCCGTTCTTCCCCAACGATCCCTACCTCAGTGCCAACCAGCGCATCTCGATCCTCTTGGTCTACGAGAAGCCGCCGGTGCCGGTGGATTTGAAGCCGTAGCGCTGCGTGAGTGCCGGGACCTCGTGGTTCGACAAGCTCACCATGAGGTCCTCGTGGGCATCGGTTCCTCAGTAGCCCTCATGGTGAGCCCGTCGAACCACGAGGCGCGCCTAGGCTGCCACCACCTTCAGCACCGGACCATCCGCCCCCACCACGCGCACCCTCGCGCCGGCGGGAAGGTCCGGTCCGGCGATCCGCCACGGCGAATCCCCGAGCACCAGCCGGCCAAAGCCGTCCTTGATCGGTTCGTCGATCACGCCTTCATGCCCGACGAACCGCTCGGCCCGCTGGTTGAGGAACGGGTTGTCGCTGGTGCGCCGCCGGTTGCGGGTGATCAGCGTCCAGCCTATGACGATGGCGATGGCCAACAGCCCGAAAATCGTGAACTGCACCGGCCAGCCGAGCCCGGGGATGAACGAAGCGAGCCCGGTGACCAGCCCCGCCACGCCGAGCCAGAGGAAATAGCCGCCGGGCACCACCAGTTCGAGCGCCAACAGCACGAGGCCGGTGATGAACCAGGCCCAGGGGCCGAAGCTGATGAAGAGATCGAGCAGAATCATTAGAATTCTCCTCTGGTTTGGGGGGTCAGCTGTTGCTCGACGGCGGTCGCGCGCCGCCGCCGCGCGGTGCCGGCGGACTGGCCGGACGATCGCCGCCGCCGAAGGTTTCCTTGGCGATCTCGGCGATGCCGCCGATGGCACCGATGACGCTCGCCGCCTCGACCGGCAGCATCAGCACCTTCTGGTTGGGCGAGCGGGCGAGGCTCTCGAGCGCCTTGATGTAGTTATTGGCGACGAAGTAGTTGATCGCCTGAACGCTGCCCGAGCCGATGGCGTCGGACACCACCTGCGTCGCCTTGGCTTCGGCCTCGGCCGAACGCTCGCGCGCCTCGGCATCGCGGAACGCCGCCTCGCGCCGGCCCTCGGCTTCGAGGATCTGCGACTGCTTCATGCCCTCAGCGGTGAGGATCTGCGACTGCCGCTTGCCCTCGGCTTCGAGGATGGTGGCGCGCTTCTCGCGCTCGGCCTTCATCTGCCGGCCCATCGACTCGACGAGGTCGCGCGGCGGATCGATGTCCTTGATCTCGATGCGGGTGATCTTGATGCCCCAGGGGCTCACCGCCGCATCGACCACCCGCAGCAGCCGCGAGTTGATCTCGTCGCGGTGGCTCAGCAGCTCGTCGAGGTCCATCGACCCCATCACGGTACGGATGTTGGTCATGGTGAGATTGAGGACGGCGTTCTGGAGGTTGGCGACCTCATAGGCCGCCGCCGCCGCGTCGAGGATCTGGTAGAACGTCACCGCATTGGCCGTCACCGAGGCGTTGTCCTTGGTGATCACCTCCTGCTGCGGCACGTCGAGCACCTGCTCCATCATGTTCATCTTCCGCCCGATGCCGTCGACGAACGGGATGATCAGGCTGAGGCCCGGCTTCATGGTGCGGATGTAGCGGCCGAAGCGCTCGACCGTGTAGTTGTAGCCCTGCGGCACGGTCTTGACCGCCGCGATCAGCACCAGCACGGCGACCACGCCCAGAACGATCAGAGTGATGCTGCCGCCATCGAGCGCAAAATGCATCGCAATCTCCCCTCGTGCGGGCGGCCGGAAGCGGCGCATTCTCCCCGCGCCACAAAGAGATATGTGCCCCCCGCGCCGAGCGCAATGCGGGCGGAACGAATGCCCCGAGAGTTCCGTTGAATCGCCGGAGTTATGCTTGCAAAGGGTAAGCCGATGGCCGGATCGCGACCCATGTGGAAAGGCCAGCTCCGCCTGAGCCTGGTGTCGATCAACGTCGAGATGTTCACCGCACACAAGTCGGGGGCGACGACGGCGTTCAACCAGATTCACGCGCCCTCGGGAAAGCGCGTCCACTACCAGAAGGTGGTCGAGGGCATCGGGCCGGTCCCCGCCGACGAGATCAAGAAGGGCTACCAGTACGAAAAGGACGAGTACGTGCTGCTCGAGGACGAGGAGCTCGACGCGGTCAAGCTCGAGACCAAGAAGACGCTCGACCTCGTGCAGTTCGTCGCCGACGAGGAAATCCCGCCGCTCTACTATGATGCCGCCTACTACCTCGCGCCGGCCGACGAGCTTGCCGAGGACGCGTTCCGCGTCGTGCGCGACGCCATGCGCAGGGCGCAGAAGGTGGGGCTTGCGCAGCTCGCGCTCAGGGGCAAGGAATATCTCGTCGCCATCCGTCCCTGCGGCAAAGGCATGCTGCTCGAAACGCTGCACTACGAGGACGAAATCAAGAAGTCCGACAGCTTCTTTTCCGAGATCCCGGCAAAGTCGGCCGACCCCGACCTGCTTGAGGTCGCCACCGCGCTGATCGACAAGAAGACCGCCGCCTTCGATCCAAAGTCCTTCAAGGACCATTACCAGGCCGCGCTGCGCGAGCTGATCGCGCGCAAGCTGAAGTCGAAGGGCCGCAAGATTGCGGTGGAGGACGAGAAGCCGCGCAAGGAGACCGGCAACGTCATCGACCTGATGGCGGCGCTCAAGAAGAGCCTCGAATCCGGTGGGCGCACGCCCGCCGCCAAAACGCCTGCCCGAAAAGCCCCCGCGAAAAAGGCGGCCGCCAAGGCGGCACCGCGGCGCAAGGCGGGATGATCTTCATGGAGGCCTCATGGTGAGCTTGTCGAACCACGAGGCCCGACGACCCGAACCTCGCCCTTCGACAGGCTCAGGGTGAGGTTCTCAGGACAGTCAGATGCCACCGACCTCCCAATCTCTCCTCAAGACCTACCGCCAGAAGCGCGACTTCACCAAGACGGCGGAGCCCTCCGGCAAGTCCGCGGCCAAGCGCAAGGCCAAGGCGCTGACCTTCGTCGTCCAGAAGCACGACGCGACGCGCCTCCACTATGACTTCCGCCTCGAGCTCGATGGCGTGCTGAAGAGCTGGGCGGTCACGAAGGGTCCCTCTACCAACCCCGCCGACAAGCGTCTCGCGGTACGCGTCGAAGACCATCCGCTCGACTATGGCGGGTTCGAAGGCACCATCCCCGCAGGCGAGTATGGCGGCGGCACCGTGATGCTCTGGGACGAAGGCACGTGGGATCCGATCGGCGATCCGCATGAGGGCCTCGACAAGGGCGACCTCAAATTCGTGCTCCACGGCAAGCGCATGAAGGGCGAGTGGATGCTGGTCCACATGAAGGGCCGCGACGCGCACAAGCGCGACGGCTCGACGCGCGAGAACTGGCTGCTCATCAAGCATCACGACGACTACGCGACCGACGCCGACACGCTGACCGAAAAGTTCACCACCAGCGTCGAGACGGGCCGTGACCTCTCCGGCATCGCGGCGGGCAAAAAGCCGAAGCGCAAGGCGGCGGCGCTCGAGGCGCCGATGAAGGTCTGGACCCGCAAGGGTGAGCAGCGTCTCCCCGACTTCCGCCCGCCGCAGCTCGCAACGCTGGTCACCGACGTGCCGGCCGGCAACGACTGGCTGTTCGAGATGAAGTACGACGGCTACCGCGCCCTCGCCGCGATCGCCGGCGACCAGGTGCGGCTCTACACCCGCCACGCCAACGACTGGACAGAGCAGTTTCACACCCTAGTGGAACCACTTTCCAGATTGACCAAGGGAGCGCTGCTGCTCGATGGCGAGATCGTCGCCTTCAAGGACGGCCGCACCGATTTCTCGACCCTCAAGGACGCGCTGTCCTCGGGCGCGCCGCTCACCTATTTCGTCTTCGACCTGCTCGAAGAAGACGGCAAGGACCTCGGCCGCCTGCCGCAGGCCGAACGCAAGGTGCGGCTCGAAAAGGCGCTGGGCAAGCTGCCCAAGGGCGGCCCGATCCAGTATTCGCCGCACGTCGTCGGCCACGGCGACAAGGTCTTTGCCGCCATGTGCGAGGCCGGCAACGAAGGTGTCGTCGCCAAGCTCTCGACCGCGCCCTATTTCGGCGAGCGCACGCGCAGCTGGCTCAAGATCAAGTGCGGCCACCGCCAGGAATTCGTCATCGGCGGCTGGCGGCCGAGCGAGAAGAAATCGACCTTCGCCTCGCTGCTGCTGGGCACCTGGGAGAACGGCAAGCTGATCTATCACGGCCGCGTCGGCACCGGCTGGAACGCCGCCGATGCCCAGCGCATCCAGAAGGCGCTCGATGCCCGTCCGCTCAAGACGAGCCCGTTCGAGAATGCGCCGCGCGACATCTCGCGACGGGCGAAATGGGTGGCGCCGGAGCTGGTCGGCGAAGTCTCCTACACCGAGATGACCCCCGACGGCGCGTTGCGCCACCCTTCCTTCCTGGGCCTCCGCGAGGATAAGAAGAGCCGCGAGGTGACGCTCGAGACGCCGGTGACGACCGGTGGCGTCGCAGCGCCGAAGCGGCCCGCGAAGGCCAAGGGGGGCAAGCTGGCGAGCATTGCACTGACCGACGAGGCGGGGGTTGCCGCGGCCGAGCGCCTCGGGATCAAGCTCACGCATCCGGACAAGCCCGTATACGAGGCCGAGGGCATCACCAAGGCGCGGCTCGTCGCCTATTACGACGCCGTCGCGGAGCGCATGCTGCGCCATGTCGCCGACCGCCCGCTCTCGCTGGTGCGGCGGCCCACGGGCAGCGCGCGGCCCTTCTTCCAGAAGCATGATTCCGGCGGCTTCCCGAGCGCATTCAAGAAGGTGAAGATCACCGAGACCACCGGTCCGACCGACATCTACCTCTACATCGACGATGCCGCCGGGCTTGCCGCGAGCGTCCAGATGAGCGCGCTCGAGCTCCACATCTGGGGCAGCCACGTCAAGAATCTCGAAAAACCCGACCGCATCATCTTCGACATCGACCCCGACGAGGGGCTGGGCTTTGCCGACGTCGCCGCCGCGGCGCTCTACATCCGCGACGTGCTCGGCGAATGGGGACTCGAATCCTTCCCGATGGTGACGGGCGGCAAGGGCGTCCACGTCATCGCCCCGCTGAGGCCGGTACTCGAATGGCCCGAGGTCAAGCTCTTCTGCCACACCTTTGCGGAAAAGCTCGAAGCCAACGAGCCCGAGCGCTTCACCTCCAACATCCGCAAAGCCGCCCGCAAGGGCCGCATGTTCGTCGACTACCTCCGCAATGAGCGGGGCGCGACGGCGGTAGCCCCCTTCTCGACCCGCGCCCGCCCCGGCTGCCCCTGCGCCGTCCCCGTCGGCTGGGACGAGCTGCCCGCGCTCCAGGGCGCCAACCTCTTCAGCCTCGGCGAGGCCGCTGCCCGCGCCAAGGCGCCCGACCCCTGGCCCGGCTATTTCGACCTGACGCAGTCGATCACCAAGGCGATGCTGAGCGCCGTCGCCGGCGACAAGATGAAGAAGTAGCTAGCCCGGCAGTCGGTCACCTCCCCCTTCACGGGGGAGGCAAGCGGAGCTTGGGCCGCAGGCCTTAGCGCAGCTCGGAGGGGGTGCGAGGCGAGCACCGTGCCGACTGCTCCCCCTCCCCAGCTTCGCTACGAGGCTGCGCCTCGAGCTGCGCTACCCTCCCCGCGAGGGGGAGGGTGGAAGTGGCGCTAAATCCAGCCCCCCAGTTCCCGCCGCACCACGTCCTCCAGCATCGCCATGCCGCCATCGCTGTCGTTGAGGCACGGGATGTACGCGTAGTCGTCGTGGTTGCCGCCCGCGTGCACATATTGCTCGCGGCCGGTGATGGCGAGCTCCTCGAGCGTCTCGATGCAGTCGACGGAAAAGGCCGGCGCCACCAGCGCCACCTTCTTCTTGCCGCGCCCAAGCTCGGCGATGGTTTGGGCGGTGTAGGGCTTCAGCCACTCGGCCGGCCCGAACCGGCTCTGGAACGTCACTTTAAGATAGTCCGCGCTCCACCCCAGCCGCTCGCGCACCAGCCGCGTGGTCTTGAGGCAGTCGCAATAGTAGGGGTCGCCCTTGAGCAGGTACTCGATCGGCATGCCGTGATACGAGGTGAGCACCACGTCGGGCTTGAACGGCAGCGCCGCAACGCCCGCCGCGATGCTGTCGGCAAGCGCCGCGACATAGGCCGGCGTGTCGAAATAGGGCGGCAGGGTGCGGAGCGCCGGCTGCCAGCGCAGGCGCTTGAGCACATCGAACACCGCGTCGTTGGCGGTCGCCGTCGTTGTCGCCGAATACTGCGGATAGAGCGGCGCGACGAGGATGCGGCGGCAGCCCTGATCCATCAGCGCGCGCAGCCCGGATTCGGTCGAAGGGTTGCCGTAGCGCATGGCGAAGGCGACGATCGCCTTGCCGCCGAGCCGCGCATCGAGCTTCTCCGCCTGCCGCCGCGTGATGACGCGTAGCGGGCTGTCTCCGGCGTCGGTGTCCCAGATCTTGCGGTAGTTCGCGCCGCTCTTTTGCGGCCGCACATTGAGGATGATGCCTTGCAGGATCAGCTGCCAGATCGCCGGGTTCGTCTCGATGACCCGGCGGTCGCTGAGGAACTCGCCGAGGTAGCGGCGCATCGGCCAGTAGTCGGGCGAATCCGGCGTCCCCAGATTGAGCAGCAGCACGCCGACCTTGTCGGTGACGACGGCGACGGGATGGTCGGGAGGTTTCTGGCCGAAGCGCATGGCCGGCACCATATCGGTCGTATTCGACGGCGCAACTGGAGCCGGATGCGACATCTAACACCAGTGTCATCCCCGCGAAGGCGGGGATCCAGGGGCCACGCAGAGCCGGTGCGTGTCTGCTCTGGATTCCCGCCTTCGCGGGAATGACACTGTGGAGGAGGAGAACGCGCCCCGATCAGCCCAGCGCGCCGCTGAAGAAATCCCAGATCAGCTTCACGTTGAGCCCGATGATCACCGCCGCGACGATGGCGGCAATGGCGGTGAGCCAGCGCGGCGCCACCAGCGGGCCGAGCTTTTCGCGGCTCGCGGTGAACAGCACCAGCGGCACCACCGCGAAGGGCAGTTGGAAGCTCAGCACCACCTGGCTGAGGATCAGGAGCTTGCCCGTCTGCGCCGCGCCGAAGAGGTAGGTCACCAGAAGCGCCGGAACGATCGCGACGCCGCGCGTGATCAGCCGCCGCGCCCAGGCCGAGATGCGGAGCCGGATGAAGCCTTCCATCACGATCTGCCCCGCCATCGTCGCCGTCACCGTCGAGTTGAGCCCGCAGCAGATCAGCGCGATGCCGAACAGCATCGGCGCCAGCGAATTGCCGAGGATCGGATTGAGCAGCTCGGAGGCACGGCCGATGTCGGTCACCACCTCGTGGTGCGGGAAGAACGTCGCCGCCGCCAGCACCAGCAGCGAGGCATTGACCGAGAGCGCGAAGGTGAGCGCGATGGTCGAATCCCAGATCGAGAACTTCAGCGCCTCGCGCTTTTCCGCGGGCGTTTCGCCATAGGCGCGCGTCTGCACGATGCCCGAATGCAGGTAGAGATTGTGCGGCATCACCGTCGCCCCGATGATCCCGAGCGCGAGATAGAGCATGTCGGGATTGGTCGCGAGGTCGGTGGTGGGCGCAAAGCCGCGCAGCACCCCGCCCCAGTCGGGATTGGCGAGCACGATCTGCACCACGAAGCAGAGCGCGATCACCCCGAGCAGCGTGATGATGAACGCCTCGATCCAGCGGAAGCCGCGGTTCTGGAGGAAGAGGATCAGGAACACATCGAGCGTCGTGATCAGAATGCCGATCTCGAGCGGGATGTGGAAGATGAGGTTGAGGCCGATCGCCGTGCCCACCACTTCGGCGAGGTCGGTCGCGATGATGGCGATTTCGGCGAGCCCCCAGAGCGGCCAGGCGACGAATGGCGGGAACGCATCGCGGCACGCCTGCGCGAGGTCCTTGCCCGTGCCGATGGCGAGCCGCGCGCAGAGCGACTGCAGAATGATCGCCATGATGTTGCTCAAGAGCGCAACGAACAGCAGCGCGTAGCCGAAGCGGCTGCCGCCGGCGAGCGAGGTCGCCCAGTTGCCCGGGTCCATGTAGCCGACCGCCACCAGATAGCCCGGGCCGACGAAGGTGAGGAACCGGCGCCACCCCGAGGCGTCCTTGGGCAGCGCGATGGTGCGGAACACCTCGACGAGCGGCGGCGTGCCGCTGTCGCGCAGCCACGCCGGACGGCGGATGCCGGTCTCGAGCGTTTCGGGTGTCATCGGCAACCGGCAATGCTGCGATTGAAAATCATTCGCAACAGATAGCGAGGTTGCGAATGGTTCGCAAGAGGGCGGTTCGACGAGTCATCTTGCCGCAGCGCGATGCCATGGATCGCCGCAGTGGAACCATCCGACTCGCGGCAGGTTGCCCACCGCAGGGTGGAAACTTCTATCGTGACGGAACTGACCAAGGACGAGGCGCATCGCGAAGCGATCCGCCGCTGGCATGCGCTGCCGGTCGAAGAGCGCCAAACGCATCTGCACGCTCAGGTTTTTGCCGCCGGCCTCGCCGAGGAGCTGGTGTTTCGCACGATGGGTGACCGCCGCCGGGTGATCACCGCCTGGCTGGTGAAGGACATCAGCGGCGATGCCGCCGAACCGCCGGGCAAAACCCAGGCTGCGGGGCGTTAACCCGGCCTTAGCCATCCCGGCCGATCCTTGGGGCGCGTGTTCCATTCGCGTCCGAGGTCGCCATGCAGCTCACCAAGCCGGAAGCCGAAGCGGAAGCCATCCGCCGCTGGTCGCAGCTGCCGCGTCATCTGCGCGAGACCTGCGAAGATGCCGAAGCTTACGCGCTGCGGCTCGACCTTGAGCTCGATTTCGAGACCGTCACCAGCCGCCCGCGCCTCATCGGCGCCTGGCTGATCCGTGAGCTGTTCCGGGCCAAGGCCGCCGAGGCCAACGACGAGATCGCGGCGTTCCAGGAGGCGCTGGCGGACGACGAGTCCGAGCTGGTGATGCCGCCCGAACCGGGCCGCACCGACGAAGCCGCCTAGAGCGACGCCAGCACCAGCACCACGCCGAACGCAAAGACCCCGAACGCCGCGACCAGCTCGGCCCACCAGAGCAGCGTGGCCGTGAACCGGTTGTCGGCGCCCGCGAGCCCCCGCGCCAGCCCCTTGAAGCCGACGGCGAGCGTCGCGAGCGTGCCGGTGGTGATCGCGGTGCCGAGCCCCATCAGCAGCACGGCGACGATGCCGGCCAGCAGCAGCCCCTGGCTCAGCGCGAAGGCGAGAACGATCAGCGCCCCCGAGCAGGGCCGCATCCCGACCGCCAGCACCACGCCCAGCTGCTCGCGCCAGCCGCCCAGCACCTGATCCGCGGTCACCACATGCGCATGGCCGTGGTCGTGCGCGTCGTCGTCGCCGTGGCTGTGGCCGTAGTGCGCGTGCCCCGGCATCCGCCCATAGGCATCGGCACCGGCCCCCGCCACCGCAAACTGCGTGAGCTGCGGCCCGCCCGCCGCCAGCGCGTGGCTCGGCGCGCCCATGTGCCGCCGGGCGAGCGCCTGCCGCGGATCGGCGGTGATCGGTGCCGGTGCGTCGCCGTGGCGATGATCGTGGCCGAGATGGAAGACTTTTCGCGCGATCAGCCACAGGCCGAGCAGCGCGATCAGCGCGTAAGAGGCAATGCCGATCCAGTTTGCGGCTTCGCTCATCGCCATCGCCGTCATGCCGAGGATGCTCGCCGCGATGAGCACGAAGCCGATGGCGACCAGCGACTGCAGCATCGCGCTCAGAAAGCTCAAAAACACGCCGCGCCGCACCTGCGCCTCGTTGGCGAGCACGTAGGACGAGATCACCACCTTGCCGTGGCCGGGCCCCGCGGCGTGGAAGATGCCGTAGAGAAAGCTCAGGAGCCCCAGAACCCAGAAGCCGGTCCAGCTCTGCCTGAGGCTCGCCAGCGATTTTTCGAGCGCGAGGTAGAAGTCCTGCTGCTGCTGCGCGATCCAGCCGAGGAAGCCGGTGCGCGGCAGGTTGAGGCCCGGCTCGTTGGGCGCGGCGCCGAACGGAATGTTGCCCACGAAGATCGGCACCGTCAGCGCCTGCTTCTTGGGCGGCGCCGAAGCGGCGGCCGCCTCGTCGGGCGTTGCCGACGCCGTCGCGTCGGCCGTGCCATCGTCGAGCCCGGAATCGGCCATTGCGTTGACGGCATCGAGCGCGTTGGCCGGCGACGCGGCGGGCGCGGGTGCCGATGCGGCGGCGGCGGGCTTGCCGGTAGCGCTGCCGCCGGGGCAGTTGATGAGGATGGCGCCCTGCATGCCGCGCATCGCCTGCTCGAGCTCGGGCGGCAGCTTGGTCACGTCCGGCGGCAGCGCATAGAGCGCATCGGCCAGCGCATCGGGCATCTGCTTGGGGTCCTCCATCTTCACCGCGCAGGCCTTCGGCGGATTGATAAGCCGGACCGCGCTCGCGTCCTTGAAGGTGATCGCGACGTAGTATTCGGGGTCGTCGATCGAGAGCTCCAGCGATTTGCGGATCGCATAGGGCTGCGCCAGCGGCACGTCGAAGTTGAGCGTGGTCTTGCCGTCGGCGCCCATGTCGAGCGTGGCATTGCCGCCATGGCCGAATTTGAGGTTCGGGTCGCGCCCCTCGCCGGCGAAGGTGTAGTATTCGTAGTCGGCGAGCCCGTTCATGTTGTCGTCGGCAAGCGGCTGCATCTCGGCGCGGGTCAGCTTGCCGTCGTGGTCGGTGTCGAGGCCCTGCACGCTCCAGGCCGAATAGGCCTCGTCGAACGTCCAGGTGTTGTGGATGGAGACCACCTCGCCGGCGTCGTTGAAGGTGACGGCGGCCTTGGCGTCGATGAAGATGTGCGGATGGGCCAGCGCCGGCAGCGGCGTCAGGACCAGCAGCCCCGCAAGCACGGCGATCGAGCGACGCATTCCCAACCTGCCCCCGCTCCGGTCCAGAGCGTCGTTCTAGCTCACCGGATGCGCCGCGAACCAGGCCACCAGGTGATCGATGAGCGCCCGCACCTTGCCCGGCAGGTGCCGCCGGTGCGGGTAGACCGCCTGCAGCGCCGCCCCCGTGGGCACGAAGCCGTCGAGCACCCGCACGAGCCGCCCCGACGCCAGCATCGGGTCGCCGAGGTAGCCCGGCAATAAGGCGACGCCAAGGCCCGCCAACGCGGCATCGCGCGCCGAAAGCGGCGAATTGACGCGCACCGGTCCGTTCACGTGCACCGAAAGGGTCTCGCCGTTCTCGACGAACCGCCAGTTGGCCTGGCCCTGGAGATTGGTGTCGATGATCGCGGCGTGGTTGCGCAGGTCTTCCGGCCGCCGCGGCGCCGCGTGCGCAAGCAGGTAGGCGGGCGACGCCACCACCGCGTGCCGCATGTCGCAGATCTTGCGCGCGATCAGCGAGGAATCCTGCGCCGCCGAAATCCTGAGCGCGACGTCGATCCCCTCCTCGACCAGATCGACGAAGCGGTCCTCGAGCCTCAGATCGAGCGTCACGTCCGGATGCTCGGCGAGGAACGCGAAGATCGCGGGCGCGAGGATCATCTCGCCGAAATTGCGTGGCGCCGACACCCGCAGCAGCCCGCGCGGCGCGGCGGTCTGGTCGAGGATCGAGGCATCGAGGTCGTCGAGCTGCGCAAGCAGCTGGCTCGCCTCCCGGTAGTACGCCTCGCCGGCCTCGGTGAGGCTGAGCTTGCGGGTGGTGCGGTTCATCAGCCGCACGCCGAGATAATCCTCGAGGTCGGTGACGTATTTGCTGAGCAGCGCCTTCGACCGCCCATGCTGCCGCGCCGCCGAGGAAAATCCACCGGCATCGAACACCTGCACGAAGGCCCGGATGCGGGCGAGGTCCTGGGGCATGAACGAGTGATAGGCGGTTGTTCGCGGAGCGGCAACGACGGCGATCAGATGCCGACTGCGCCCCCCTCCCCAGCTCCGCTACGGACCTTACGGTCCGAGCTGCGCTACCCTCCCCGCGACGGGGAGGGTGGCGGCCCACCTCCCCCTTCATGGGGGAGGCAAGCGAAGCTTGTGAGCGAAGCGAGCTAGCGCAGCTCGGAGGGGGTGGGAGGCGCGCACGATGCCGACGGCGACCGCTCCCCAGCCCCGCAAAGGGCCCGGTGAACTCCACCGTCATCCCGTCAGCCGTCCGAAGCGTCGATCCAGCACCATTGTCAGCGTGACCACGACGAACGCGAAGACAATCATGCCCAGCGAGAGCCAGTGCGCGCTCGCCCACTCGCCGCGCTCGACGAAATCGTAGATGGCGATCGACAGCACCTTGGTGTGGCCGGGGATGTTGCCGCCGATCATCAGCACCACGCCGAATTCGCCCACCGTGTGGGCGAAGGTGAGGATGAGGCCGGTCAGGACGCCGGAGCGCGCCAGCGGCAGCGCCACGCGGAAAAAGCTCTGGCGGCGGTTGGCGCCGAGCGTTGCGGCCGCCTCGAGATTGTCCTCGCCGATCCCTTCGAATGCGACCCGGATCGGTTGCACCATGAACGGCAGCGAGTAGAGGATCGAGCCGATCACCAGCCCGCCGAACGAGAAGGCGAGCGTGCGCGCGCCCCAGAAACTCGCCAGCGCGCCGCCGGGTCCGTTCGGCCCGAGCGCGATGAGGAGGTAGAAGCCGATCACCGTCGGCGGCAGCACCAGCGGCAGCGCGACCAGCGCCGCGATCGGCTCGCGCCACGCCACCCGCGTCCGCGCCAGCCACCAGGCGATCGGCGTGCCGATGAGCAGGAGCAGGACGGTGGTGACGCCCGCGAGACTGGTCGTCAGAACGATGGGCGACCAGATGTCCGCGAGCGTCGGCATGAACCCTATTCTAGCCGGACTATTCCAGCGTGTAACCCGCCGCCTTGATCGCCGCGACCGCCGCATCCGACTTGAGATAGGCGAGGAAATCCTTGGCGGCCTGGTTGTCGGCGCCGTGCTTGAGCAGCACCGCGTTTTGCTTGATCGCCGGATAATCCTCCTGCGGCGGCAGCCAGGTCTGCGTCGCCGGCTTGCCCACCACCTGGCTCAGCGCCACGAAGCCGAGCTCGGCATTGCCGCTGTCGATGAACTGCTGCGTCTGGGTGATGTTCTCGCCGGTGACGATCTTGGGGGTCACCGCGGCGGTCAGCCCGAGCTTGTCGAGCACCGCCATGCCCGCGGCGCCGTAGGGCGCGGCCTTGGGGTCGGCGATGGCGATATGCTGGAAGCCATTGGCCTTGAGCACCGCCGCGCCGTCGGTCACGTCGATCGTGGGTGAGTAGAGCACAACCTTGCCCACCGCGTAGGTGAACTCGGTACCGTCGACGCCGAACCCGTCCTTGATCGCGGTGCCGGTGCGCTTGTCGTCGGCGGAAAGGAACACGTCGAACGGCCCGCCCTGCGTGATCTGCGTGTAGAGCGCGCCGGTCGCGCCGAAGCTCAGATTGACGTGGTTGCCGGTCGCCTTCTCGAACGCCGCCGCAAGATCGGTCGCGACCTTGGTGAAGTTCGCGGCAACGGCGGCGTTGACGTCGGTCGCCTCGGCGGCCGGGACGACGGAAACGGCCAGGCCCGCGGCAAGAGCGAGCCCAAGGAAACTCCGGCGCAGCATGCGCATCTCATTCTCCGATATGTTCGAGGAACCATATCGGTTGTCGCAAAGCCGCCTGTCACCGGCAAGCGTTATTTCTTGCGGGAAAGATCGCCTCGCCGCCGGACGATCCGGCCGACATCGGCGGCAATCGCGTCGCGCGCCGCCGCTTCCATCGCGCGGTAGCGCTCGAGCAGGAACTGCCCGTCCCCCGTGAGGCTCGCGCCGCCCTGCCCGGCGCCGCCGCGCGTGGTTTCGACCACGGCGGCGCCCCAGCCCGCGTTGAGCGCCTGCACCAGCATCCAGGCGCGCTTGTAACTCATTCCCATGCGCTTGCCGGCCGCCGCGATCGAGCCGGTCTCGGCGATGCCCTCGAGCAAATCCGCCCGGCCGGGGCCGAGGTAGAAATCGTCGCTGATCGTGACGCGCAGGTGGCTGAGGCCCGGCGCTTCGCCCGCCTTCCGCATCAGGCCTTCTTGAGCGCCGCAGCCTCGCGGGCGAGGCCCTCGATCCGCTTCCAGTCGCCGCCCTCGATCGCGTCCTGCGGCATCACCCACGAGCCGCCGACGCAGATGACGTTCGGCAGGGCCAGATAGGTCCTGGCCTTGTCGAGCGTGATGCCGCCGGTCGGGCAGAACGTCACGTCGGCCAGCGGCGAGGCGTACGCCTTGAGCACCGCGGCCCCGCCCAGCGCCTCCGCCGGGAAGAACTTGAGATAGGTGTAGCCGTGCTCGCTCGCCGTCATCGCTTCCGTCGGCGTGCCGATGCCGGGCAGCAGCGGGATCGGGAAGTCGTCGGCCGCCTCGAGCAGCCGCGGGCTCGCGCCGGGCGACACCATGAACGTCGCGCCGGCGTCGACCGAATGGCCCATCTGCAGCGGCGAACGCACCGTGCCCGAACCGACCACCGCGCCCGGCACCTTGGCCATCTCCTCGATCACCTGCAGTGCGTGTGCGGTCCTGAGCGTCACTTCCAGCACCGGCAGCCCGCCTGCCACCAGCGACTCGGCCAGCGGCCGCGCCTTGTGGATGTCGTCGAGGATGATCACCGGAATGACCGGCGCGAGGCTGAGCGTGGTGCGAAGGGCAGCGGCGTCTTGCATGGGAACCTCCGGGAGGTGAGTTAGGAGGTTCCGCGGCGGCGGGCAAGAGCGGCCATGGCCTCTCTTCCACCCTCCCCCTTGCGGGGAGGGTAGCGCAGCTCGGACCGACAGGTCCGTAGCGAAGCTGGGGAGGGGGAGCAGTCGGCACCGAGCGTGCGGCGCACCCCCTCCGAGCTGCGCTAGCTCGCTTCGCTCCCAAGCTCCGCTTGCCTCCCCGTCAAGGGGAAGGTGCCAAGGAGAGGGCGCCTAGCTCCCGCCCGTCAGATACGTCGCGATGGCCGCCCGGTCGTCCTCGGTCCATTGCGACGTCTCGTCGGCCACCACTTCGCCCATCGCGCCGGCGAGCACGTCCATGTCCGGGGTAAAGCCGTCGCTCAGCGTCTGTGCCAGCGAGTCGGCGTCGTAACCCTTCTTGCTCAGCGCTGCGGCGGTGAGCGGCGGGGTGCGGCCGCCTGGCCCGTTCTTGTCCGGGTTGCCGGTGAGCGCCGTGCCCGGGTCGATGCCGCCGAGCGCGTTGCGCGGGCTGTGGCAGGTGACGCAGTGCCCCGGCCCCATGGCGATGTAGCGCCCGCGATTCCACGCATCCGATTTCGTGGGGTCGGGCACGTAGCGGTCGGGGTGGAAGAACAGGTGCTTCCAGCCCGCCATCAGGAACCGCTGGTCGAACGGAAAGCTCACCTCGTGCGGATGCGACGGCGTGTCGATCGCCGGCGTCGCTTCGAGCGCCGCATAGAGGTCCGCGATCTCCTGGTCGCTCATCGTCGTGAACGCATCGTAGGGGAACGCGGGATAGAGGTGCCCCTGCGGCCCCTCGCCGTCGCTCATCGCCGACGCGAATTGCGCAAGCGTCCAGTTGCCGATGCCCGCGGTTTTCGACGAGGTGATGTTGGGCGGATAGAACGTGCCGAACGGCGTCACCAGCCCGCCCGACTGCCAGCCGGCGAGGAACTGGTCCTTGGTCTTGGGATCGGTGTGGCAGGTGACGCACCCGCCCAGCCGAATGAGGTAGTTGCCGCGCGTCACGTCGCCCACGAGCGTCAGGTCGCGCGCCGGCCCGCGCACGGGGGTGAGCATATAGATGCCCACGCCGATACCGACGACGACAATCACGATCACGAGCCAGCGCAGGAACCGCATGGGCCAAAAGAAAGCAGAGCCCGTGCGGCCCGGCAACAAGACTATATTTCCGTGAAACGGGATTAAGCGTCCCACCGGGGAGCGCCCCCTCTCCGGGTGCTATTCCCGAGAAGGCTACGCGCGAGCGCCGATCCTGGCCTCCACCTCCGCCCGCGTCGGCGGATTGGCCCCGACGCGGCTGCAGTTGATCCCGGCCGCCACGGCGCCGAACCACAGCATGGCCTTGAGGTCATCCGCCGAGAGGGCGGCAAGCCGCTCGGGCGCGAGCGCATCGTGGTCGTGGAGCCAGGTGAGGATGCCGGCCATCAGCGTGTCACCCGCCCCCACATTGTCGCCGCCGGGCGTCGCCGGTGAAATCGGCGAGGTGACGCTGGCGCCCTTGGTGAACGCGCGCGAGCCGTTCGCGCCGAGCGTCACCACCACCAGTTTGCAGCTCGGCGCCTCGAGCATGCGCGCGACCTGCACCTCGATCGGCGTGCCGGGCTCGAGCGTCTCGAGGTCCTCCTCCGACATCTTGATGAGGCTCGCGACCTCGAACGAGGTTTTGACGCGCTGCCGGTAGGCCTCCATGTCGTCGATGAGCGACGGGCGCAGGTTGGGATCGGTCGCGATCGTCGCCCCGCGCCGGCGCGCCTCGCGCGCCACGTCGAGCCACACCGCCATATCGTCGGAACGGATGGTGCAGAAGCCGCCGATCTCGAACAGCGCGATCTCTTTCGGCAGCGCCGCGATCAGCCGGTCACGGGTGAAGGCGCGGTCGGCCTCGCGGTAAAACGCATAGCGCGGGTTGCCCTTGCCGTCGTCGGTGACCACCGCCAGCGTCGTCGGCTCGCGCACGCGGTCGGCCAGCAGCACCGTAACGCCGGCCGCGGTGAGCGGGGCGAGGATCACGTCGCCGAAGCTGTCGCGGCTGATCGGGCAGAGGAACCCGGCCTCGACGCCGAGCCTGCTGAGCGCGATGGCGCAGTTCATCGGCGAGCCACCCGCCTTGGCGACGAGCGTGCGGGTGCCGTCGGGCGCGACCGGCCGGCTGATGAGATCGATCAGGCTTTCCCCGCCCACCACAAACATCGCGCCCTCCCGCTGACGGACCTTCGTTACAATGCGACGCGGCGCCACTTCAAGCGCGGCCGGTCTTCTGGCATGAACGGACTCGTCGGGGAGGACGTCGGGATTGGCTGAGCCGCCGCGCCTGGTGCTGCGCGTCATTGCGGTCATCGATGAGGTGAGCCGCCGGATCGGGATCTTGGCGATCTGGCTGGTGCTGCTCTGCGCCCTGCTGAGCGCCGTCAACGCCGGAATCCGCTATTCGAGCGGTGCGCTGCTCTGGCTCGAGGGCCACACCGGCTGGGGCATCTTCGGCGCCCTCTACAGCCTCTACGCCGACAACTCGAATGCCCTGAGCGATGCCACCTGGTACATGTTCGCCGCCACGGTGATGCTGGGTGGCGCCTGGACGCTCAAGGTCAACGCCCATGTGCGGGTGGACCTCTTTTACGGCGGCATCATCCACGAGCGGGCGCGGACCTGGATCGACCTGCTCGGCGGTCTCTTCTTCCTGCTGCCGCTCTGCATCCTGCTCATCTGGTTCACCTGGGGATGGGCCTGGTCGTCGCTGGTGACCGGCGAGGCGTCGGCCAATGCCGGAGGCCTGCCGCAGTGGCCGGCCAAGATGCTGCTGCCGGTGGGCTTCGCGCTGCTCGGGCTGCAGGGGATCGCCGAGATCCTCAAATGCATCCTCGCGCTGACCACCAGCTACGTGCGCGAATTCGCGTATGAGAAGCCGCTCCAATGATGGAGTTCATCAAAGACAACATGTCCGCGCTGATGTTCGGCGGACTGATCGTCTTCATGCTCATCGGCTACCCGGCCGCCTTCTCGCTGAGCGCGGTGGGCCTGTTCTTCGGCCTCGCCGGCATCCAGATGGGGCTCATCTCGCCGGACTTCCTCGGCAACCTCACCTATCAGCTCTATGGCGTCCTCTCCAACGACCTGCTGCTCGCCATTCCGTTCTTCACCCTGATGGGCGCGATCCTCGAGCGCTGCGGCCTCGCCGAGGATCTGCTCGAAGGCTTCGGGCAACTCTTCGGTGGCGTGAGGGGCGGGCTGAGCTACGCGGTGATCCTCGTCGGCGCCGTGCTCGGCGCCATCACCGGCACTGTCGCCGCCTCGGTGATCGCGATGGGGCTCATCTCGCTGCCGATCATGCAGCGCTACGGCTACAACATCCGCCACGCGACGGGCGTCATCGCCGCCTCGGGCACCATCACCCAGCTGATCCCGCCCTCGCTGGTGCTGATCGTTCTCGCCAACCAGCTCGGCCGCTCGGTGGGCGACATGTATCTGGGCGCGACCGGCGCCTCGATCCTCCAGGTCGCGCTATTTGCCGGCTGGGTGCTGATCCTCTCGATCGTCCGCCCCAAGGACGTCCCGGCGCTGCCGCCCGAAGCGCGCACGCTCCACGGCTGGGCGCTCTGGGGCAAGGTGATCCGCGGCATGGTGCCCTCGCTGGCGCTGATCTTCATCGTGCTCGGCACCATCTTCCTCGGCCTCGTGACGCCCACCGAAGCGGGCGCCATGGGCGTCGTCGGAGCGCTCTTTCTTGCCTGGATCAACCGGCGGCTGAGCTGGAAGCTGGTCTGGGAGGGGATGGTCTCGACCATGAAGCTCACCGCCATGGTGGTCTTCATCCTCCTCGGCAGCCGTGTCTTCTCGCTGGTGTTCCAGGGCGTCGGCGGCAGCCACTGGATCGAGCACATGCTGACCTCGCTGCCCGGCGGTCAGGTCGGCTTTCTCGTCTTCGTCAACCTCTTCATCTTCGTGATGGCGTTCTTCCTCGATTTCTTCGAGATCGCCTTCATCATCATCCCGCTGCTGACGCCGGCGGCGCAGGCGCTCAACATCGACCTCGTCTGGTTCGGCGTCATGATCTGCGCCAACATGCAGACGAGCTTCATGCACCCGCCCTTCGGCTTCGCGCTGTTCTACCTGCGCGGCATCGTGCCCCGCGAGCAGGTCAAGACCTCCGACATCTACTGGGGCGCGATCCCCTGGGTCGTGCTGCAGCTGATCCTGGTGCTGGTGCTGATCTTCTGGCCGGGGCTGGTGACGGCGTTCATCGCGCCGAACGGCGCGGGGGACCTGACCAACGTGCAGATCACCCTGCCCGCGACCGACGCCGGCGGGGTCAGTGCGCCGCCCGCCATCGACCTGACGCAGCCGCCGAAGTTCGACTGAGGCGGGGCCTCTCCCTCCCGAGGTGCGGGAGGGAGATCGGTTCGGGCGCCTAGAGCGTGCCGGCCCGCTGCTGCTGGGCGATGTAGGTGTCGAACGGCAGCTCGGCGACCTGCGTCCAAGTGTAGTAGTCCTTGCGGAACGCCTTGAGCGAGTCGAGCATCTTGCCGAAGGTCGCGCTCTTGGCGCTCATTTCGGTGTAGGTGTCCTCGGTGGCCTTCCAGCACGCCGCAAGGATTTCCGGGCTGAACGGCCGGAGCTTGGCGCCCTCGGCCACCACCGCCTTGATCGCGGTCGTGTTGACGAAGTCGTAGTGCGCCTGGAGGTCGAGGTTGACCGCCTGCGACGCCGCCTTGAGCACCGCTTGATAGGCCGGCGGCAGCGCGTCGAACTTCTGCTTGTTGAACATCGCGTGGAGCGCCGCCGAGCCCTCCCACCAGCCCGGGTAATAGTAGTAGGGCGCGATCTTGACGAAGCCGAGCTTGTCGTCGTCGTAGGGACCGACGAACTCGGCGGCATCGATCGTGCCCTTCTCGAGCGCTTCGTAGATCTGCGCCGCCGGCTGGCTCTGCGGGATCACCCCGAGCTTCTGCATGATCGCCCCGGCAAAGCCGCCCATGCGGAATTTGAGGCCCTGGAGATCGGCGACGGTGTTGATTTCCTTGCGGAACCAGCCGCCCATCTGTGCGCCCGTGTTGCCTGCGGGGAAGGCCGTGATGCCCTGGGCGGCGAAGAACTCGTCGCAGATCTCGTTGCCTCCGCCGTAGTAAAACCAGGCGTTCATGGCGCGGGAATCGAGGCCGAAGGGCATCGTGGTCGGCAATTGCCAGGCCGGGTCCTTGCCCCAGTAGTAATACGAAGCCGTATGCGCCGCCTCGACCGAGCCCGACGCCACGGCATCGGCGGCCTGCGCCGTCGGCACGATTTCGCCCGCCGCGAACACGTCGATGGCGAAATTGCCGTCGGTCGCGTCGGACACGTATTTGCTCAAAAGCTTGGCGGCGCCGAACAGCGTGTCGAGCGAATTGGGGAAGGCAGAGGTCATCCGCCAGCTCACCTTGGGCGTGGCCTGAGCCAGCGCCGGCATGGCCAAACCCGTGGCCGCAGCGGCCGTCGCCGCGCCGAAAAAGTGACGTCTCTTCATGCTGAACCCTCCCCGGAAATCCACGCGAACCAAACCAAAACCCTTGCAGCGCCACAAGTTTATTCAGCGCCGCGGGAATAAGATAACCTGCCCATTGTTGACTGGCCATGCGAAGCCCCCGCGGGCTCGCCTTCACCTCCAAGGGAGACTGTCATGAAATTCAGCACTTTGCTGGCAAGCGCGGCGACCATCGGCGTGCTCCTCACCGGCTTCGCCGTTGCCGACGACTACCTCGGCGGCGCCGTTATGTCGTCGACCGTCGGCGGCAAGGAAATCCTCACCGACAGCAAGGGCATGACCCTCTACATCTGGGACAAGGACGCCGTCGGCGTCTCCAACTGCTACGACAAGTGCGCCGCGGCGTGGCCGCCGCTGCTGGTGCCGGCCGACACCGCCGTTTCGGGCGACTTCACGCTGGTCGACCGCAAGGACAGCGACAAGAAGATCGTGGCCTACAAGGGCTGGCCGCTCTACCTCTGGGTCAAGGACCAGAAGCCGGGCGACATGACCGGCGACGGCGTCGGCGGCACCTGGCATACCGCCGTCGAATGATCTGACGGATCGTCCATGCAGGCCTTCCTGGACGAGATCGAGCTCAGCGTGCCGGCCCTCCGCCGCTATGCGCGTGCCCTCACGCGCGATGCCGACCACGCCGACGACCTCGTCCAGGATTGCATCGAGCGGGCGATCCGCAAGCAGGCGCTGTGGAAGCCCACCGGGCCGCTGAAAGCCTGGCTGTTCCGCATCCTGCTCAATCTCTATCGCAACGAGCTTCGCCTCGCCCGCCGGCGGGGCGAGCACGTTCCGGTGGAGACGCTGCTCGTCGAGCCCGCTGTGGCCCCCGCCCAGCCGGGCCGCATTGCGCTCAACGAGATGGCGAAAGCCATCGAGACCCTGGGCGACGAGCAGCGCGAGGCCCTGCTGCTGGTCGTGCTCGAGGGCCTGAGCTATTCCGAGGCCGCCGAGGCCCTCGACATTCCCATGGGAACGCTGATGTCGCGCCTCGGGCGCGCGCGCGCCGCCCTCCGCAAGCTGACCGGCGCCGGCGAGGAGCCGAGACTGAGGACTGTAAAATGAGCGCCGAAAGGTTCGAGATCACTGCCGACGCGCTGCACGCCTTTGCCGACGGGCAACTGGGCGAGGCCGAGCGCGCGGCGGTCGAGAGCTATCTTGCCGATCACCCCGCCGCCGCGGCGGACGTCGCCGGCTGGATCCGCCAGAACGAGGCGATTGCCGCGCTGTTTCCCCCGCTCGAGGCGGAGACCGTCCCCGATCGGCTGAAGCCGTCGGCCATTGCCGCAACCGTGCGTCGCAACCGCTCGCTGGGCCTGCGCAACATTGCCGCGGCGCTCGTCGTGGTGGCCGCCGCCGGCAGCGCCGGCTGGTACATGCGCGGCGCGCTCTGGCAGGAAGAGCCGCTGCCCGAGCACCTCATCGACAACGCCGTGGCGGCCCACGCCGTCTATGTGCAGGAAAAGACGCACGCCGTCGAAGCGCCCGCCGACTCGCCCAATCTGATGCGCTGGCTCTCCAACCGCATCGCCACCCCGATCGACGCGCCCAATCTTTCGGCCAGCGGCTTCAGCTTCCTCGGCGGCCGCCTGCTGCCCGGCGAATCCGGCGAGCACGCGCACGGGCCCGCCGCACAGCTCATGTACGAAAATGCGTCGGCGGAGCGGGTGACGCTCTACATCACCGCTGCCCTGCCCGACAAAAAGGAAGTCTGGAAGTACGAGAACCGGGACGGCTTCGACGCCTATTACTGGGCCGATGCCGACGTCACCTGCACCATCGTCGCCGACCTGCCCGAGAGCGAGGTGAAGCTGCTCGGCAAGACCATCTTCGAGCAGCTGACCCGCAAGGCGGATTCGACCTGGGATCCCTCCGCCGGCACCGTCGCGAAATCCGGCTAGTTCGCCACTAACATGTTAGTTGACGACTAACATGTTAGCTGACAGAACACGCCCCAGAGGCGTGCGATGCCGGATCTCCAGCGCTGTTTGACCATCGAAGATCTGCGGCAGGCCGCGCGGCGGCGCGTGCCGAGGATGTTCTTCGAATACGCCGACCACGGCGGCTTCTGGGAACAGACCTACCGCGAGAACTCGAGCGACTTCGACGCCATTAAGCTGAGGCAGCGGATCGCCGTCGACATGTCCGACCGCAGCCTCGAGACGACGCTGCTCGGCGCGCCCGTCAACCTTCCCGTCGTCCTCGGCCCGGTCGGCTCGCTGGGCATGCAGAGCGCCGACGGCGAGATCAAGGCGGCGCGCGCGGCGCACGAATATGGCGTGCCTTACGCGCTGTCGATGATGAGCATCTGCTCAGTGGAGGACCTTGCGGAGCACTTCGGTCAGCCCTTCTGGCTGCAGCTTTATCTGACGCGCGACGAGAGCTACATCGAGCGCCTGATCGAGCGCGCCCGAGCGGCACGGGTTTCGGCGCTGATCCTCACCATGGACCGCCAGGTGCAGGGCGAGCGCCACAACGAGCGGCGCAACGGGCTGTCGTCGCCGCCGAAATTCATCCCCCGGCACATCTGGCAGGTGCTGACGCGGCCGCGCTGGGCTTTCGAGATGGCCCGCACCCGGCGGCGGAGCTTCCGCAACGTCATGGGACACGTCGCGGGCGCCGAGACCCTCAAGGGCCTCGCCGGCTGGGGCGACCGGCAGTTCGACATTCCGCTCTCGTGGCGGCACGTCGAGTGGGTGAAAAAACTCTGGGGCGGCAGAATCATCGTCAAGGGTCTGCTCGATGCCGAGGACGCGCGGCTGGCCGTCGCGCACGGCGTCGATGCGGTCGTCGTGTCCAACCACGGCGGACGGCAGCTCGAGAACGTCGCCTCGACGATCCGCATCCTGCCGGAGATCGTCGACGCCGTGGCCGGGCGCTGCGAGGTCCATCTCGATGGCGGCATCCGCTCCGGCCAGGCCGTCCTCAAGGCCCTGGCGCTCGGCGCGCAGGGCGTGTGGCTCGGGCGCGCCCAGGTCTATGGGCTGGCGGCGGGCGGCGAGGCGGGGGTGATCCGCGCGCTCGAGATCATCGCCCGCGAGCTCGATATCACCATGGCGCTCTGCGGCGAGCGCGACGTCCGCAACCTCGGACCCCACAACATCTATGCCAACGACCTGCTGCGGGAGCAGGCTGGAGAGGAGGCACCATGAGCAGTCTCGACAAGGCCCTGACCATCGACGACCTCAAGCGGCGCGCCAAGCGCCGCGTGCCCAAGCAGTTTTTCGACTACGGCGATTCCGGTTCGTGGACCGAGAGCACCTATCGCGAGAACGAGAGCGACTTCCACAAGATCAAGTTCCGCCAGCGCATCGCGGTGAACATGGAAAACCGCACGCTGGCGAGCACTATGCTCGGCCAGCCAGTGAGCATGCCGCTGGCCATCGCGCCCGCCGCCATCGGCGGGCTGCAGATCGCCAACGGCGAAATCCTCGCGGCCCGCGCTGCGGAAAAGGCGGGCATCCCCTTCACCCTCTCAACCATGAGCATCTGCAACATCGAGCAGGTCGCCGAAGGCACGACCAAGCCGTTCTGGTTCCAGCTCTACGTGATGCGCGACAAGCCGTTCATGGGCCGGCTGATCGACCGCGCCAAGGCGGCGAAATGCTCGGCGCTGGTGCTGACGATGGACCTGCAGATCCTCGGCCAGCGCCACGCCGACATCCGCAACGGCATGCGGGCGCCGCCGCGCCTGACCCCGAAATTCCTGTTCGAGATCGCCACCAAGCCGCGCTGGGCCTTCGGCATGCTGGGCGCCAAGAGCCGCACCTTCGGCAACATCGTCGGCCAGGCCTCCGACGTGAGCGACCTGACCTCGCTGTCGAGCTGGATCGGCGAGCAGTTCGACCCGCGGCTGACCTGGAAGGAAGTCGGCTGGGTCAAGGACCGCTTCGGCGGGCCGGTGATCGTCAAGGGCGTGCTCGACCCCGAGGACGCGCAGGCGGCGATCGATGCCGGGGCCGACGCGATCATCGTCTCCAATCACGGCGGCCGGCAGCTCGACGGCGCCCCCTCCTCGATCCGCGTGCTGCCCGAAATCGTCGATGCCGTGGGCAACAAGACCGAAGTGTTCATGGACGGCGGCATCCGCTCGGGCCAGGACATGCTGAAGGCGCTGGCGCTCGGCGCCAAGGGCACCTTCATCGGCCGCCCCATGCTCTACGGGCTGGGAGCAGGCGGCGAGGCCGGCGTGACCCGCGCCTTCGACATCATCCGCCGGGAAGCCGACATCACCATGGCGCTCTTGGGCGAGCGTGATGTGAAAAATATCGGCCCGCACAACATCTATTCCAACGACCTCGTCCGCCGGCAGGGCTACTAGAGCGCCGTTCGGTTGAGCCGCAATGCGTTGCCGATGACGCTGACCGAGCTCAGCGCCATCGCCGCCGCGGCGATCATCGGCGACAGCAGCCAGCCCGTCAGCGGATAGAGCACACCCGCGGCAACCGGGATGCAGACGGCATTGTAGCCGAAGGCGAGCCAGAGGTTCTGCCGGATGTTGCCCAGCGTCGCGCGCGCCAGGCGCCGGGCCCGCACCGCCGCCGAAAGGTCGCCGCCGAGCAGCGTGAGACCGGCGGATTCGATGGCGACGTCCGCGCCGGTGCCCATCGCGAGCCCGACATCGGCCGCCGCGAGCGCCGGCGCGTCGTTCACACCATCGCCGGCAAAGGCGACGCGCCTGCCCTGCGACTTGAGCCGCACCACGAGATCGTGCTTGCCCTCGGGCGTCATCCCGCCCTCGATGTCGGCGAGGCCGAGCTCGCGACCGACCGCCGCCGCCGTTGCGGGCGCATCGCCCGTCGCCATCACGACGGCGATGCCCTCGGCGCGGAGCTGGGCGACAGCCGCCTTCGCCTCCGGCTTGACCGGGTCGCTCACGGTGACAAGGCCGATCACCTTGCCGCCTTCGGCGACGAACACTGCCGTCCGGCCCTTCGCGGCGTGATCCGCCTGGAGCGCGGCAAATGCCTCGCTGACCGGAGCGCCGGCCTCTTCCATCATGGAGCGATTGCCGAGCGCGACACGAACGCCACGCAGCACGCCGGTGACGCCCTTGCCGGTGACGGCGCGGAAGCCGATGACGTCGATGGTCTTTGCGTTGCGGGCTTTCGCGCCCTCGGTGATCGCGCGCGCCAGCGGATGGGCGGACCGGCGCTCGAGCGCGGCGGCAAGCGCCAGCACCCAGCCCTCGTCGACTCCCTTGTCGGCGACGACCTGCCCCAGCGCCGGCTTGCCCGCCGTCAGCGTGCCGGT